>CAXDSX010000282.1:0-3207 GCA_963992075.1 uncultured Pseudomonadales bacterium
TTTTCAAGCAGAAGACGGCATACGAGATCAGCCTCGGTCTCGTGGGCTCGGAGATGTGTATAAGAGACAGCTCTAGCTTATGTAGGTGGGTACCCCCACTGCCGTGCTGCCTCGAGGTCATCTAGGAGTATCGGTGAGAATTACTCTAGAAGGCCCCTAATCAATCTCAATGCTTACCTTATGCTTACCTGAGTTTCATTTCGCCGACGAACTAAAATTCAATAGCTCGCATCTATTTGAAAAAAATAAAGATATTTGGTCGGGACGGCAAGATTTGAACTTGCGACCACTTGACCCCCAGTCAAGTGCGCTACCAGACTGCGCTACGCCCCGTGCAAACGAGTATACACCTTGAAAAATGGGTTACCGGACGTGGGTGGTATCTCAAAGCCTCTACATGTCACGGCCCAATGGGCCCATATAGGTTTAGGTTACAAGTACCTATTCACAAACAACTTACAAGCCGTGTCGGCTCGAACGGAAATCTACGACTTCAAATTCTGGAGTACGTCTTCCAACTCAGAAATCATCTGCTTTACCAACAACCGAAACTGAGTTTGGTCTTCTTTCGCCTCGCCACTCGAAAGACGCTGGCGCGCTCCCCCGATGGTGAACCCCTGATCGTATAGCAGCGATCGAATCTGTCGAATCGTCAGGACGTCTTGCCGCTGGTAATACCTTCGATTACCCCGACGTTTTACCGGCTTGAGTTGGGTGAATTCCTGTTCCCAATACCGCAGCACGTGGGGCTTAACGTCACACAAACGGCTCACTTCGCCGATCGTGAAATATCGCTTCCCAGGAATGGGGGGTAGATCGCTAGTCTGACTCTGGTCCGGCATAGGCCTCAACTCGAGCTTTTAATTTCTGCCCTGGGTGAAACGTAACGACACGACGGGCAGTAATCGGTATTTCCTCACCGGTCTTAGGATTGCGTCCCGGTCTTTCGCGCTTTTGCCGCAGATCGAAATTTCCAAATCCGGAAATCTTCACCTGCTCATTCCTCTCCAGCACCATCACAATCTCATCGAAGAATAATTCGACTAGCTCTTTTGCTTCGCGTTTATTCAAACCCAACTCTTCGAATAAACGATCCGCCATCTGTGCTTTCGTCAGCGCACCCATCAGCTTCCCCCCGGTCTTCCCCGGTCGTCGTATCCCCATTCCGACACTTCGAAGACTAATGCGACCAAAACGCTGAATAGTCGGAAGTGCTATCGCAACCGAGCTCCGACTTCATGCTCTAAGGCAACAACGGCTTTCTCCACCAAGACGTCGACATCGGCATCTGTCAGCGTCTTCGTGGCGTCCTGGAAGATTAACCCTACTGCTAGGCTTTTATCAATAGAATCAATGCCTTTGCCTTTATAGACGTCAAACAACCTGAACTCCACAAGAAGATCACCGACAGTTTCTCGAATTAGTTCTTCGATAGATTTACTGCTGACCGTTTCTCGAACAACCAGCGCTAAGTCCCTTCGTATACTGGGGTATCGGGAAACTTCGTCATACCGACGTTGCCGCTTCACCAACAAAGGTTCGACATCGCACTCGAAAACAAATACGTCCCCCGCCACGTCAAGTTTTCTCTGGAGTTCAGGACTGAGTCGTCCGACAGTCCCAACTGCGTCATTGTCGATAAAGACGTCCGCACTTTGCCCCGGATGAAACTCTGGCCGGGTTGATGCATCAAACGTGACCGTCCGACCACAAACGTCGACCAAGCGCTCCACATCTCCTTTGATATCAAAAAAGTCGACGTTCTTGGCCTGTTGGGTCCAATTTTCAGGATCCTTCAATCCCCACAATACGCCGGAAATACGAAACGCTTGCTTCAAATTATCGATGCCGCCATTGAAACATTGTCCGTATTCAAACATCCGAATCGAAGTACTTTGTCTAGCGACATTCCCAACCAACGCATCTACCAAACCTGGAATCAAGCTCGTTCTCATCACAGACTGTTCTTTGGACATTGGGTTTTCTAACACCGCCGGCTGAATATCCGGCGCGAATAGATCGTGCCACTCGGGACTGATAAAACTGTATGTAATTGCCTCGTTGTATCCTAAATGGACCATCAGCTTACGGAGATCGGCAGGCGTGACTCGGTCACGTCGAGACGGTTTTAAGGGCAACGCCGCGAGCGCCGTCTGCGTCGGGATAGCGTCGTATCCGTGTATGCGACAAACCTCTTCGACTAAATCTTCCTCAATGGAAATATCGAAGCGGTGGCTCGGCGTCGTAATTTGCCAACCCTGGGTTACCGTCCTTGGCTTCAGCCCTAGCCGCTCGAGTATGCCGAATATCTCTTCGTCTTCGATTCTTGCGCCTATCAGGTGGGCGAGCCTCTCGTTGCGCAGTGTTAGCTCGGTCGTTCCCGGCAGCGAGGCTTCGTCAACGACCTCGACCACTGGGCCTGCATTACCACCAACGATCTCAATGAGTAAAGCGGTTGCGCGCTCCATCGCCTCGTTCTGTAGGTCGCTGTCCACGCCCCGCTCGTAACGCTGAGAAGCGTCTGTCTGAATGCCGTAACGGCGGCCGGTCCCCATGATCGCCAGAGGTGAAAAAAAAGCACACTCAAGAAATACGCTGGTCGTGGTTTCGGTCACCCCACTCTTTACTCCACCCATCACTCCAGCGATCGCGAGCGGTCCTGCCCCGTGAGCGATAACCAAGCTCTCCTCGTCTAGCTGGATCGAATTGCCATCGAGAAGCGTCAATTGCTCGTCCCGCGTAGCCATGCGCACCACGATACGATCTTCTAACGATGCCAAGTCGAATGCGTGTAGAGGTTGACCGAGTTCGAGCAAAATATAGTTAGTGACATCGACTACTGGATCGATGGAGCGAAGACCACTCCGTTCCAACCGCTCGATCATCCACGCCGGTGCAGGCCGAGAGATATCGACATCTTCAATGACTCGCCCTAAATATTTCGGACAAGCAGAGGGCGCTTGGATTTCGATGGGAAAAACCGTCTCCGTTGAAACCGGCACTTCGCTCGCGACAGGCTCGCTGACCGACAACCGATTACAAACAGCCACTTCCCGAGCGATGCCGCGAATACTGAAACAATCCCCGCGATTTGGCGTGAGATCTAATTCGATCGCCACATCGTCCAAACCCAACGCCTGTCTCTTATACACATCTCCGAGCCCACGAGACCGAGGCTGATCTCGTATGCCGTCTTCTGCTTGAAAA
>CAXDSX010000283.1:0-3204 GCA_963992075.1 uncultured Pseudomonadales bacterium
TTTCAAGCAGACGACGGCATACGACATCAGCCTCGGTCTCGTGGGCTCGGAGATGTGTATAAGAGACAGCTACAGTCGCCCGGATCCCCACTTCCAAGCATCAGGGTTTATCCGTGACATTGACCATCCCGAGGCCGGCAAGACGTGGTTACCCGGTAGACCCTGGCGCTTTTCTGCCGCGAAATCCTGTCCCATTCGACCTGCCCCTTGCGTTGGCCAGCACAGCCACGAGGTACTCACCCAGGAGTTAGGATTAAGCGATCGCGAATATCGGGAACTGGTAGACGCGGGCATCACCGGGACCTTAGACGATTGAACGAAAGGCATCGCCGCCGAACGCCAATTAACGGTACACCTCTTCCAACCCATGCTTGATCTCAAGGGCAATGCGCTCGGTTTTTTTCAGCTTACGCACGACAAGCCCATACGACCGATCAATCATGCGCTCAATTTCTCCTGACGGTATCGAGCCATCGAGGGTCACAGTATTCCAATGCGCTTTATTCATGTGGTATCCAGGTCTCACTGCCTCAAACACATCGCGGAGCACCATCGCCTCCTCGGGATCACACTTTAGATTGATGTGGCCTGTACCGTCGCGATAACTGAGCGTCCCGAACATCTTTTTCCTGATTTTGAAGACGTGTATGTCGAACCGGAACGGGAAATCTTCGATCGCTTCAGGACGGGACAAAAAATACTTTCTAGCTTCTTCACCGTTCATCGCCTTTCCCGACCAAATCGCGAATTGCCTCGCTGATCTCAAAAGTCACGTCCATGCAGACAACTTAATCCAACTTTCTCCACCTCGTCATCCCGGTTTAGCCCAGGCAGTTGTATTGGAGACGAAGGCGGGTGAGCTGTAGATCCCTCTCAAATTGGTGGAGGCGGCGGGAATCGAACCCGCGTCCGTCGGCACTCCGTCATTAGCTCTACATGCTTAGTTACGTTTATTGATTTAACTCAGAGACGGCCCAACGAACAGGGCGTCGACAAGCGATCCTCTATAGTTTTAGCAACGAGAGTCGAGGCGACAGTCATCGCGATCCCGTAAAACGTGCCCCCGGCCGCCCGTTACAGGCACCGAGTGACCAGGGTTAGCAGGTATTTTAGGCTGCTAGTGCGTAGTTATCTTCGTTAGCAACTATAAAAGTTGCAGCGATTGATTTACGAGAGTCACTACCCTCTCGACATGCACCTTTGATTTCATTACCGCCGTCGAAGCCAAGTCGCCCCCAATGAGCGGTTTTCAGTACCTCCAAAAAAGGGCGGCAATCTTACCAGCAAGAGAAGCCGAGCGCAGTCGTTCAAACAGCGCTGACAGTGCGCTATCCATTTGCGCTATCCAACATGGTTCATGCACCCAATTCATAAGTGTTTCGAGTAGAAACCGTCGATCAGATGCCCGAGTCCGGATAGTTAGAGAGGCCCTACGGGGGTCAGTGAAACTAGCGCTCACACAGTCTTTTCTGGTAAAACCCCTGCGCGTCTCGTTAGGGATTCCAAAACTCGCAGTGAGCGAAACCCTTCGTTTAACTAAAGCTATCTATGAGGCTGTTTGCCGCGTTGTCGCCGACGGAAATGATTCTCTGCGTCCGGGCGATATCGTGGGGTATTTTCGCGACCAAGATAGACCGCTTGGTTCTTGGGAAGTTCGCGGTCAATTTTCCCGTCTAGAAAATCTCGGTTTGTTAAAGATCGACGCGAGCACGGGCATATGGGAACTTGTCGACGGTATCGATTTTGACGAGGCTACGGCACAAGTAAATGGCACCAAACATTCGTCTTGAACGAGAAAAAAGTGTCCGACGAAGATCCTGATTTCGAATCCGCCCTGGCTGAGCTAGAAGCTCTCGTGGCGAACATGGAAACCGGTGAATTTACGCTGGAGGAGTCTCTCGTCGCGTTTGAACGCGGTGTTGAACTCACTCGGCAATGTCGTAACGCCCTGGAACAGGCGGAACTTCGTGTGCGCGCGCTCATGCCAGACGGTACTGAAGTACCGATCGATGACGTCGATACGGACTCGGAAGGGTGATCACGGACCTCAGCGTCGACCTCATCGCAATCGAAGATTTTCTTCAACAAGCCCTACCACCCCAGCCTTCACTCGCGCCTCACCTGCTTGACGCAATGCGCTACGTTATCGACGGCCAAGGTAAACGAATCCGCCCGGCATTAGTGGTCGCAACAGCAACCAGCCTCGGAGCAGATCGCGACATTGCGCTCGCACCAGCCGCGGCCATCGAGTTCTTACACTCGTACTCCCTGGTCCATGACGATCTCCCGGCCATGGATGACGATGCCCTCCGGCGTGGTCGTCCGACCTGTCACCTAGCCTTCGATGAAGCAACCGCCATTCTTGTGGGTGATGCCTTGCAGGCACTCGCATTCGAACTCATCACGTCCGCCCCAAAACTGAACGAGGCGTCACGATTGCACATGACATCCTTGTTAGCCGACGCGGCAGGTTGGCGAAATATGGTCGGCGGACAGGCTTTGGATATCAAAGCAACGGGAAACTACAATTTGGATATCCAAACGTTAAGCAACCTCCATGAGGCGAAGACCGGTGCTTTATTTCGGACATCCGTTCAATTCGGCTGCATCGCGGCGGGTCATCGCGACGACGATACTTTTAGCTCGCTTAGCCGTTTCGGCGAACGCATCGGACTCGCCTACCAAATCACCGATGACATCCTCGACGTTATTGGAAAAACTGACGTACTGGGAAAGTCAGCGGGTGCAGATACCCGACAAGAAAAGACCACCTACCCTGCTCTGATTGGCCTCGATGAGTCCCGGCATACCGTAGTCGATCTCCATCGAGAGTCGATGGAGATATTGAGCCACCTTGACCTCAACGAGTCTCCATTAGCCTCGTTGGTAAAAAATATTGTCGATCGTTCGCATTGATCGGCACAACGCACATATTGATTGCCGAACGTTCCGGTCCAATTAGCCAACGACACGAATCACGGCATGGATCAAGATGCAGGTTCCTATACCTGCAATGACGTCATCGAGAAGTATTCCTAGCGACCCAGGGACCGAGCTATCTGCCCAAGACACGGGCCACGGTTTGACGATGTCGAGAAAACGAAATACCAGAAAAGCCAAGCAGACAGCCCAAAACGATCTCGGTACCCAAAACAACGCGACCCATTGACCCACAAATTCGTCAATGACAATGGCTGGTTCATC
>CAXDSX010000284.1:0-3182 GCA_963992075.1 uncultured Pseudomonadales bacterium
GAAGACGGCATACGAGATCAGCCTCGGTCTCGTGGGCTCGGAGATGTGTATAAGAGACAGGGTTGCCGTCCGCTCAAATGACTTCCTGGTACAACGATCGTCGCCCCATTATCTTCGGTGAAATCATCCAACATCCACATCGCATTACAGACGAATGCTGGGGCAATGGTGTTTGATCCGGTCGACTCTCGCTCCTCGATACGGTGGCCCCGGTGGTCCGCTCTCGTTATAGATCCCGGCTTAACAGACACCACGTGGCCGGGCGCAACGGGAGGCGGCATCCAAAATTGGTCCGTATGAAATGCCACCGCACTTCCCGGGTGCGCAAAATGGGCATGGTATGACGATAATTGGTAACTCGTACCGAGCACATGGCGTAATAACACATGAAGAGATGGGTGCAGAAGTAGATCACGAAATACTGCGCCCTTGTTCAACAAGAACTTGATCAATTGCTTTTTGTCTTTGCCGTGATATTCAACGCCCAGTTGTTCTTCAGCTTCTTTTTGCTCAAAAAGGCGAGAACGAATGGCCGCTAGTTCATCGGGGCTCAGTGCTCCCTTGAGCAAGCAATACCCAAAATCATCCATATCCGCTTTCGCACACTGCAGATCGTCGGTTGTGTCGGGTTTCTCCCTATTCGATTGGCTCATCGCTCTTTATGTGGAATCGAGTTAAACCTCAGTCTACTACTACCTTTGTAATGTTTTTATCGCGCCGCTTCCAAAACGCAGACCCGTAAGGTCCTCGGAGGTTTATTTTCAACGACAGGTGCATTAGGTTTTGAGGATGAACGTTCGAAACGTTCTCGCCCCACCCACCCGCAAAAGGAGCGTTCTATGGAGATACACGGTGATTGCGACGATCGATTTACCTCAGTAAAGGAAGCATTTGAGCGCAACTTCGCTGAGCACGGTGATATCGGCGCGAGCTTTGCTGCCACCATTGAAGGTGAATTCGTCATTGACATATGGGCAGGGCACCGAGACGGTGCAAAAACATTACCTTGGGAACAAGACACCATCGTCAACGTATTCTCAACCACCAAAACCATGACGGCGCTCTCTGCTTTGATATTAGTAGACCGTGGCGATCTCGACGTCGACGCGCCTGTTACCGACTATTGGCCCGAGTATGGTCAGAATGGTAAAGAATCTACATTAGTCCGCCACTTTCTCGGCCATTCAGCCGGCCTCCCAGGATTCGGCGAAAAACTAACAAAAGAACAGCTCTATAGCTGGGACACGGTCGTCGAAGTCCTCGCAAGACAAGAGCCCTGGTGGAAGCCTGGCGCCATGGGCGCGTACCACGCGATTACACAAGGTTTCCTCGTCGGCGAAGTCGTTCGGCGAGTTAGCGGCCAATCCTTGGGAACTTTCTTCAAAAATAATGTTGCACAACCTATAGACGTCGATTTTCACATTGGCCTCGACCCGAAGCATTTTGATCGAACGGCCGAGATGCTCAGCGGTGCGGCACCTCCACAACTGCCCGATCCTGATCAAATTCCGGACTACATGAAGGGGCGTGAACAAGGTGCCCCGGACGTCATGCCGCCTGAAACCAATTCCTCCGCTTGGCGCCAATCAGAGATACCCGCTGCTAACGGTCACGGCAATGCTCGGTCGGTCGTTCGGGCGCAAACCGCCATTGCGAACGGTGGCGCCGCATTCGGAGTTGAACTCCTATCTCAAGGCACCATCGATCGAATTTTCGAAGAGCAATGCGATCTATTAGGAATGGGTGTCAAACACGGCATCGGATACGGACTTGCATCCTCTGCATCTGCGGCTTTTATGGGCATTCCCGAAGAAATAAAACTTACTTTCTGGGGAGGCGCCGGTGGGTCCACCATTTTGCTAGACCACACCAACAAGGTCGCCCTTTCCTACGTCATGAACCAGATGGACA
Source organism: uncultured Pseudomonadales bacterium (assembly GCA_963992075.1). Lineage (GTDB taxonomy): Bacteria > Pseudomonadota > Gammaproteobacteria > Pseudomonadales > Azotimanducaceae > UBA11889. Next base: position 1,912 of record CAXDSX010000284.1, read on the forward strand.
TGCGTCTCCTTGGTGACACGCGGGGACGAAATTTAACGGCCAGTTTCTATGAAGCCTTTTCAGCCTAAGGGGTCCCGTAGGGATAAATGACGTAACTAGTGAGTCGGTATTAGCTACTCGTCAACCAATCTAATAGTCTACTTCCCGATTACCAGGAGGGTGAATCATGTCGGATTTTCTTGAACGACTGGAAATTGGAAATACGGGTCTAACGTCGAGCCGACTCGGAATCGGATCAACGTTCGATGCGAGCACCGCCGTAATCGAAGATGCATTCGATCGGGGCATCAATTACCTGTACTGGGGTACCGTCCGTCAACCAGATTTCGCTCGAGCCATGGTGAATCTATCAAAGAACCACCGAGACGAACTCATCCTCACCGTACAGTCTTATTCGCAAGACCCCAGCAGCATTGAAGGGGAGGTCGAAGATGCGTTGAAAACGGCGGGTATCGAGAACTTCGACTTCTTGTTATTAGGAAACCGAAATAGCGCACTATCGGAAGAATACGTTGAGCTCTTTGAACGAATGCGGGATCGAGGTCTCGTGCGCTATATGTCCCTTAGCAGCCACAACCGACCGTTCTTACCTTCGTTAATCGAAGATTACGAACAGAATCAAAGCCCATTCGAACTTCTGATGCTTCGGTACAACCCCGTGCATCGAGGAGCGGAAACAGACGTATTTCCCTACGTCCCGAAGGGAAAACGGCCCACGATCGCCACGTACACGTCGACGCGTTGGGGACACTTGCTTGACGCCAATAAAATGCCACCTGGTGAAGCACCACTCACGGCAAGCGACTGCTACCGATATGCTCTTTCCAATCCCGCCGTTGACATGGTTATCGCCGGACCCGCCAACGGTGACCAAATGGACGAAGCAATATCTGCTCTTGAGGCTGGGCCCGTCGAAACCGAAGAACGTGTTCGAATCGAGCGAATCGGCGCGCATATCTATTCGCAATATGCCCCTCAGTATCCAGATGCGGGAGATGCCGAAGATGTTTCATCGGGCCGCGCGGCTCAGTGACCGTCACGAAATAATCTCAGGAATCCTCGCTGAGGATTTCATACCACAATAATTACTAGACTGACCTACTGCGGGGGATCGTAGGCTTCAATGGGACCGCTCCACCAATCGCAATCGCGTCCGTCGGAGTAACGAGAACTAATCTGCCGTTTGAACCGATCAACCCTAGCTGCTTTGTCTGTCTCTGCCCCGTATATCGCCTGCATCCTCACCTCGATAGTTGCCCGCATTGGAGCCG
>CAXDSX010000285.1:0-3169 GCA_963992075.1 uncultured Pseudomonadales bacterium
GTGGGCTCGGAGATGTGTATAAGAGACAGGTTTTAGATCGTATCCCGCGTTGTTTTTGATCATCTCGTTCATCGACGAAACCACGGTACCGTCAGCAAGCACCGCTTCTAGACCTAGCACCATGTCACGCGTCATCCCGTACCGCAGCACGCGGTTGCCACCCGCGTTGGTCGCGATATTGCCACCCACGGTGGAACTGCCACGCGCCCCAATATCTAATGGATACATAAGCCCCGAATTCTCAGCAACTTCCTGAACCGTCTGCAATACGACACCACTTTCAACGGTGATGGTCCGATCAACTACGTTGATTTCCTCAACCTGATTCATTCTTTCCAACGAAAGCGCAACGTCCTCCGTATCGGTAATTGCACTCTCAACCAATCCCGTGAGGCCCCCATGGGGAACCACCGACTGACCCATCTCATTGCAAATGCGCAAAATGTCGCTGACTTCTTCCGTGGTTCTCGGTCGGACGATCGCGGACGCCTTGATGCCGTCACTCCGCCAAATGCCGCTTGCTCTGGTATGAACATCATCGCCCGTGAGCACGCCGCCGGGCCCCACCACGTTTTCAAGATGCCCTAGCAGATCGCTCATACCGTGTTATTCCCGACTCGTTAACGACCACTTTACTACAGACCCAAGCTTTGTCCTCGAAGCAGCGCCATATATGTGCCTTGCAATCGCTCCAATCGAGGATTAGTTTTGCCACGAAGACGCGACGGATTTGCATTAGATGCCAACCCACGCCGACAGAAAGTCGCCAGTAAACCGACGCATTCCCCCCGTGTCACACACGCCAGTGCCGGGCCCTATTCCGATTCGACGTATCTCCCATTGGCTTGGCGTCTGGGCCATGGGCGCTTTGCTTATCGGCTGTGGAGGTGGAGGTGGTGGCGGTAGCAGCACTTCCGCGCCACAGAGTAGTGCTGCGACAACCACGGCGCCGATAATGCAGACACAACCGACCGAAGGCGAACTCCATGCTGCGTCGCGATTTGCCTCTCGGGCATCGCTCGGCATGAACTACGACCAAATTCGGGCCCTCGCAATCAAGGGCCACGATTCTTGGCTGGAAGAGCAATTTGCCCTGCCTGTCGAATACCACGACGAGTTGGTCGCCGATTTAATTGAACGGACGGAAGACGGCGAGTTCGACGAAGCGACGCAACCCGATCCCGATATCCTACCGTTTGTATTCCGTCGCTACGTCTGGTGGCACCGCGCGCTCAGTGCCGACGATGTCCTTCGACAACGAATCGCATTTGCACTCAGTGAGATTTTCGTCGTCTCCGAAGTCGGAGGCCTAGGAGATACTGAGCGGGCATTACCTAATTTCTACGACGTCTTACTCGCCCGCGCCTTTGGCAATTATCGAAGTTTGTTGCGCGCTGTCACCCTCCACCCTTCCATGGGTTTCTACCTTAGTCATGTCAACAACAGCAAAGCCGATCCCGACAACAACATCTACCCGGACGAGAACTTCGCCCGGGAAAATATGCAGCTTTTTTCCATTGGTCTCTATGAGATGAATCCCGACGGATCATATCAATACGATACCAACGGCGACCCGATCCCAGCTTATACCGATGACGACATCCGCGAATTTGCCAAGGTCTTCACTGGACTCAGTTGGGGTGGGGAGTACGCGCGATTTGGCCGGAAGTGGGCAAATTACATCGTGCCCATGGAAATGTTCGACGAATACCATGAGCCAGGTGCCAAGAAACTTCTCAATGGCTTCGAGATACCCGCAGGGCAAACGGGCATGGAGGACATTGAAGACGCCATCGATAACATCTTTAACCATGCCAATGTCGGGCCTTTTATCGGTCGACAACTCATCCAACGCCTGGTGACGTCAAACCCGTCACCACAGTATGTACGACGCGTTGCCGAGGCATTTGCCGATAACGGCTTGGGGGTTCGCGGCGACATGAAGGCCGTTATCCGCGCTGTGCTTTTGGACCCTGAGGCAACCTCAGACCCCGGAACCTATGCTCAATTTGGAAAACTACGCGAACCCATCCTGCGCATCGTCAGTATCGGACGCCAGTTCCATATCCAGAGCACGAGCGAATATTTTTTCCATGGCGGTTATTGGGTTCAAAACCAGTTAAGGCAACACCCCCTTGCTTCGCCGAGCGTGTTCAATTTCTTCCTGCCTTCGCACATGCCCAACGGCGAAATTGCGGATGCCAATTTGGTCGCTCCGGAGTTTCAAATCACGACCAATCCGGCCGTGATCGGGGTCTCCAATCTCGCACAACACCTGATATGGGCGGACGACATCGGTGGTGTTCAATCACCGCCCTTTGGCGAGATGTCCGTTAACTTGCACGAATACAGTGTGCTTGCTCCTGACGTTCAAGGCCTGATTGATCGCCTCGACATGGTGCTGACCTACGGCACCTTGAGTGAGGCAACTCGAGACGCAATCGGCGCGACCCTCGTCACGATCGCGGACCCCATGGAACGCGCAAAATGGGCTATTTATCTCTTTCTCATCTCCCCCGACTTTGCGGTGATGCTGTGATGGTCAGTCGGCGCTCCTTTCTTGGTCATGGCTGCTCACTCGGGGTGGCAGCTACAACACTCACGTCGTCCATGGCGACCCTAGGTTTTGCGCGCCAGGCGGCAGCGCAACAGTCCTTTTCCGACTACAAGGCCTTGGTGTGCGTTTGCCTAAACGGCGGCAACGATTCGTACAATATGCTGGTTCCTGTCGATTCCGACCAGCACACTGAGTACACGTCCATCCGTACGGACTTGGCGTTGGAACAGTCGTCTCTACTGACACTCCCAGGAACGTCGACTGATGGTCGTTCGTTCGGATTGCACCCAAACATGTCCGAAACCGCTGACCTCTACGGCGACGGTGACATTGCTCTTATCGCCAACGTCGGCACGTTGATCGATTACGTTGATGCCGCAGCCGTTGAAGCTGGTGCACGTGTGCCTCTTGGCATCGGTTCCCACAATGATCAAATCGCTCAGTGGCAAACCGCACGGCCCGACAGACGCGTACCCGAGGGCTGGGGTGGACGGCTCGCCGATCTGATGGAAGGGGTGAATGCTGACCTGTCTCTTATACACATCTCCGAGCCCACGAGACCGAGGCGGAGGGCGTTTGCCGGCGTGGGGGTGGAAAAAAACAGGGGGGGGG
>CAXDSX010000286.1:0-3166 GCA_963992075.1 uncultured Pseudomonadales bacterium
GCGTCAGATGTGTATAAGAGACAGGCTTATGGGAATACCTGGCCCGGCCTTTCGCCTGGTGTAACGCTCGTGATGGCTGATGCAAGCCGGATCCAATCGTTATGTTCCGACAAGTTCGTTGGTCGGCTGGTCGTGGAACAACTCCGCCAAGCCGACCAAGTCCTCGTCACAAAACTAGAAAAAGGCTTCGACTGGGAAACGCTGCGACATTGGTTTAGCACTCAATCACCCAGCGCTCGCGTGTCGCCAAGCGAAGAATTTGCTTGCCAAGACGTATTCGAAATTCGTGGGTCCAACCGTCATCCCGAAAACGCGCCCGACGTGATGTTCGAGACGCGATCATTCGTAACATACGATCCACTGCATCCAGACGAGGTCACACGATGGCTTACTGGCCTTCCCCCGGAAGTGGAACGGATCAAGGGAGTTTTCTACAACGCACATGACCCGGAACACCAGTGGGTGATTCAAGGTGTGGGGCTGCAACGAACGATCTCCGCAGGGAAAGCTTGGGGAAAAAGTCCTAAGCAAACCGAAGTCGTTTTGATTTGGCCGGCCGGGCTAACGCCAAGAATTCCTGATGGGATTCTTGGCGGGTCCAATAGACAGAACTCTCGCCGTTAGATCCTCGTACCCAAAAGCGAGTGGTTACCCCCGAAGTTTGAGAAGGAACGATTCTAACGTCGGGTCGTTGCGGCGACCGATCACAATGAGCCCGTCTACCTCTTCATCCGACAACTCTCGAGCCACACGCCAATGGGGCCCGGCCGCTTGCACCGAATAGGTTTCAACGCAACCAAGCTCTGGGTCGTCCTCGCGCACACGGATGCCTCCCTTGATTCGATACACCGCGTCAGGCATTTGATCCAACAACCCGAAAAAATCTCGTGCAGGAATTGGCTCGGACCGAACTACCGTCGAAACGGAAAATCCATCGTAATCGTGTCTGTTACTAGCAAGTGAAGGACGGGCCCCCCGTGTAGATGCGCCGAGCAATAAGTCATTGGCCAACTGGCCATCCTTTCTCATGAGAAGCTCGGAGTCGATAACCCGGCGTCCAGGCACCATCTCGCCAAGCGTCTCAGCGTGCAAATCACCACTTTTCTTTAAGGCGGTCTTGGTCATCACAACGAGGTGAGCGGCGGCAAGCTGGCGCTCAAAAAGCATCGCCGTCACCGGATCAGCGATTCTTTCCTGAAACGAGAGCGCGTCCACAAGCGTGACTATGCCATCCAATGACATGGTCCCAACGTTGGCCACTGTCTGTGCGATACCCATAGGATCCGAGAGACCGCTCGATTCAATGACAATTGCGTCAGGTCGTTTACTTCGCAGGCCAATGCCGTGGAGCGAATCGAATAAATCGGAACCGAGTACACAACACGCACATCCATTTTGCAGCTCGATGGTCTCCGCGTTCGTTGCGCGGACAAGTGCAGCATCGATGTTGATCGACCCGATGTCGTTGACGATGGCTAAGATTTCTGTCGAGGAATTTTGCAGCAAATGCCGCAACAACGTCGTCTTACCTGATCCAAGAAATCCACTGAGTACCGTTACTGGGATGGTTTTGAACGGTCCCCCACTTCGTTCCAATTCGTTCCAATCTTGAGACGTTTCGGCGGGCGGCGTACCTAGAGTGAGCAGCAAATTTTCCCACGCCGCCATTAGGTGTTCGGAATCGGACCGCACGCTACGAACTATCCGCAACGTGGACGTTTCCTGCCAGCACAGTCCCTAGAATACCGATGTCCTTCAAGAATTCTGGGGCGACCTCGTAGGGGTCGTCATCAAGTACCGCAAAATCGGCGTGTTTCCCGACTTCAATGCTGCCTAAACTGTCGTCTCTATTCAGAACAAACGCAGCGTCTACGGTGATCGCTCGAATTGCCCGGTCAACCGAAATTCGTTCACCAGGCCCAACGACGGTTTCGCCATCGGCCGCGATACGATTGACCGCTATCCACGCCGCCGTCAACGGATGCATAGGCGCGACCACCAAGTTGTAGTCGGAATGCAAGGCAAACGTCGCACCCGCATCGACCAGGGATCCTAGGCGTGCTGTCGCCTCGCTCCGATCCGGGCCGAATCCATGGTCCGCGTGAATGTGTGATCGGTAATGCACAAAATACGGATTGACGCTGGCAAGCCCACCCAAAGCTGCAAGCCGCCTAGCCTGGGCTGGCGTGCTGATGCAATAGTGTTCGACCGTAAATCGGTGATCGAATCGCGGAATCGCATCTTGCAGTGCATTCAACGTATTTAGCGTCATGTCAACGGTTTCGTCCCCGTTGGCATGCGAGTGAATCTGAATGCCGTTACGCCAGAATGGCAACATCCGTTCAACCATATCCTCCCAAGGAACTTCGCCGGCAAGACCGATCTCGCCATCGAGGTAACCGGGGAAATTCAAGCGCAGGGTCATCGATGGATACGATCCATCATTCACAAATTTAACGCCGTGTACGGCGAGTCGATCCGTGGATTTGTTGTTCATGGATTCGTAAAAGCTAAGAAAGTCATCCCCGAACTGCTTTCGTAATCTAGATTCAAACGGGACCAACATGACGCGGAGCGGCAACGATTCTTGTTCAATCGCAACAGCATGGTCTTCCCACTCACGCTCGAATGAATCAATGCCGTAAATCATATCGGCCGTCGTTGTGACGCCGCTTTTGACCGCTACTCGACCTTGAAGCTCCAACGACGTCAGGCCGAATCCCTTGCCAAACACGTCTTTTTTCACAGGTCTTGAAGCAAGCGCCGTGGCTTCGGTTTCAATAAACCAGCCGTTTAGTCTTCCGTCAGCATAGCGCCCGACTCCGTGGACTCTGGTATTTTCGTCAACGCCTATCCTTTCGATCATCGGCGTGTTGGCGTAAATGATGTGGGGTGCATAGGCGATCACCCATATCGGAACTTCCGCAGAGATCTGGTCAAGTTGGTCTCGATCCAGATGCCCACCCTGTATGCCGGGATCGAAACCCCACGCAACAACGGCTCCGGGCTGATCTTTCGACAATGAATACAATCTCGAAAGCACGGCTTCGCGATCTGCCAAACCCTTGATGGACTTTCCGTTCGGATCCGTTGAATCGATGGGGCCAACGTAATTCAGGCCCATATAGGTCTGTCTCTTATACACATCTGACGCTGCCGACGAATA
>CAXDSX010000287.1:0-3139 GCA_963992075.1 uncultured Pseudomonadales bacterium
CTTCTAGTATGACGTTGTTGTAGATCATCTTTGTTCCGTTTCCATCGACACTGAATTTTAGGTCGAGTGGCGTCGCGTTTTCGATGTCGGAACCAGGGAATACGAAGAATTAACCGATCTTCGGGTTGATGGACCTCGCGGCGGGGTTGGATGAATTTAATACGAGCACACGTGTTGGTGGCAATTCTTGGTTGACGATGGCAGTTTGAAAGGCACGCGCGGACGAGAGGAATCGTGGATGGACTTTGATTTTATGACCGGTAATTTGTCTTGGTCCGAAAGTGCCGAGTTAGCTCAAGGGCTTCAGCAAAGCGGATTTTCCGGGATGCTCTTCACCGAGACAAGCCAAGTGCCTTGGATGATGATTTCGGCGGCCGCCATGGCGACCGATGAACTTCAATTTTCGACTGGAATCGCGGTGGCGTTTCCAAGAAGTCCGATGGTCTCAGCGCAGGTCGCGTGGGAACTCGCTGGTAATACCCAAGGGCGTTTTCGCCTTGGGCTCGGAAGCCAAGTGAAGGGGCATATCGTGCGTCGCTATGGTGTGCCGTTCGATAAACCGGCACGACGGATGAAAGATTACGTTGAGGCGTTCAAGGCTTGTATCCGGGCGTTTCGAGGTGATGAGCGGCTTCAATATGAGGGTGATTACTACCGTCTGAACTATTTGCCACGAACGTGGTCCCCACCGGCGCATGCGTACCCGGACGTCAAAATCGATATTGCCGCGGTGGGTCCATACATGTGCCGAGTCGCGGGAGAAGTTTCCGACGGGGTTCATGTGCATCCAATGCACTCCACGAAATACATAAAAGAACGACTGTTGCCCGAGTTAGCCATTGGTGCCAAGCGCCGAGAGCGTCAGGTCTCCGACGTTGAGCTCATCGTCCCTGTGTTTGTAATTCCCGGAGATTCGCCAGAAGAGCGTGCCCCGCTTTTGGCGCGAGCACGTTCGCAGATCGCCTTTTATGGTTCGACACCAAACTACGCGTTCCAATTTGATGACTTGGGCTTCGACGGAACCACCGAAAAACTTAATGAACTGATGCGAGCGGGTGATATCGCAGGAATGTCCGAAATTATAACGGACGAGATGCTTGATCACTTCACCGTCAGCGGTGGTTGGGATGACGTTGCCGACCTATTAACGACCCGGTATGGCGACGTTGCCACCAGGCTGGTCACCTATTTGGCGGGAGAGTCGATTCGGAGTGAACCGTCGAAACTACCGAAGTGGGGAGAAATCGCCGCCGCGGTACGTGGACAGTGACGTGAGGTCATCACAGCGTTCATTCGGTGTCGATCTGCCGAGAAATGGCGTTATTGCTTGTCACGGATACTGCGCATGCGAGTGATCGATGCGCAAATCCATCTTTGGGCTCGGGAAACGTCGGAGCGAAGTTGGCCAGAATACGGTCGATCGTACGCCCACGGGCAGGAACTGCTCGCGGAGGAGGCGATCACCCGGATGGACCAGGCGGGCGTGGATGCCGCTATTCTGGTGCCACCGTCGTGGGAAGGGGATCGTAACGACGTATGTCTTGACGCTGCGTTACGTTTTCCAGATCGGTTTGCGGTGATGGGTCGATTTCCCATCGAAGTGGTCTCCGAAAGAGATCGGCTCGAAACCTGGCGTGAACAAGCGGGCATGTTGGGCATTCGATTAACCTTCCACAATCGCTTCCAGAAAGCGTGGCTCCATGACGGTACGGCGGATTGGTTTTGGGGCGCGGCCGAGCGATTGCGAATACCGCTGATGCTCTTCGTACCGGACTCCCTAGTCGAAATCGGGCGCATCGCAGAACGATTCCCCGATTTAAAACTCGTTCTGGATCACTTGGCTTTGTTCGGGAGATACGACGATCAGTTGATGGCGAAGTTGAGTCCGATGCTAGCGCTAGCGCGCTTCCCCAACATTGCCGTAAAAGCGAGCTGCATGCCAAACCTGGTTTCTGAGGAATATCCATTTCCGACCTTGCTGGCGGCGATTCACAGCGTTGTGGACGTCTACGGTCCGGATCGGACATTTTGGGGTTCCGACGTTTCGAGGTTGGAGTGCAGTTGGCGCGAATGTCGAACCTTATTTACGGAAGAGTGTCACTTCCTTGGTTCGGACGACCTTGAATGGATCATGGGTCGCGGCATCCAAGAATGGTTGCGCTGGACATGACGTATGAGGAGACCTCGTGGCGCCGAATCCGAAGGCGACTCGTGACGATCCCCGGCTACTTTTTAGCCACCGTGTTTGTAACGGTTACGGTACCGATTTGGGTTCCGTTGGCGGCAATTCTGTCCCTTTTTCCAGGGTTAAGGGGATGCCTGCGTTGTGGTCTATTTTTGACGGGGTATCTATGGTGTGAATGCATTGGAATTGGGATTAGTTTTTTCGTTTGGATCCGACACGGCCTCTATCGAGGTGCCCCGAGTCGGGCGAAGAAGTTCTTACAGGCCAATTTCCGATTGCAGTGTTGGTGGGCGGGTAGTTTGGAACGTTTGGGTAGCCGGATTTTCGGCGTTGGTTTCGAGGTTTCGGGCGGTGAGGCACTTCTTGGATCTGAGGTTATCGTTATTCCCCGCCATGCCAGCATTGGGGATACCATTCTTCCAGTCCGTTTGTACGGGCAACCGCACGATCGACACCTTAGATACGTTCTCAAACGAGAATTATTGTTTGACCCCTGTCTCGACATTGTCGGGAACCGACTGCCTAATTATTTTGTCGATCGATTTTCCGACGATCCTGCACGAGAGCGCGATGGTGTTGCCTCGTTGCTAACGGGGCTTTCGCGTTCCGAAGGCGTCGTGATTTATCCCGAGGGAACGCGGTTTTCCTCGGCGAAACGCGAGAAGGTGTTGAAGAAACTCAGTGGGGACGATCGGATTCGGGCACAACGTTGGACGCACTTGCTTCCACCCAGATATGGCGGAATTCTAGCCTTGCTCCAAGCAAACCCACAATTGGATTTGTTGTTCTGCGCCCACGTTGGCCTCGAGGGTTCAGCGGATTTTTTCTCGTTGATCAATGGATCGTGGGTAAATTCGAAGATCAGGGTTCATTTTTGGCGAGTTCCTTTCGCGGACGTTCCCGTGGATCTCGACGATCAGCGAAACTTCGTTGTAGAGTCGTGGGACCGAATGC
>CAXDSX010000288.1:0-3131 GCA_963992075.1 uncultured Pseudomonadales bacterium
ATAGACCGGGCGCGTTCTCTACCGCTCGAGTCGATTGACGTGAGTGATAGCAGTATTTTTCGTGACGACACCCTTTGGCCGTATTTTGAGCGTTTACGTAAAGAAGCTCCGGTTCACTATCTCGCCGAGAGCGAATACGGCCCTTTCTGGTCGATCACGAGATTTGGCGATATCAAGAATGTTGACCAGAACCACGAAGTTTTCTCGAGCGAAGGCGGAATCACCATCCGAGATCCCGAGGAAGATTTCAACCTGCCTATGTTTATCGCGATGGATCCGCCAAAACATGGTGATCAACGCAAGGTCGTTAGTCCGGTGGTGGCACCGATGAACCTGAAAGAGTTGGAATCCACCATTCGCTCGAGAGCTGGTGCAATCTTCGATCAGCTCCCGCGGGGCGAAACATTCAACTGGGTCGATAAGGTTTCGATTGAATTGACGACTCAGATGTTGGCCACTCTATTCGACTTCCCTTTTGAGGAGAGATGGCGTCTTACGCGTTGGTCGGACGTCGCGACCGCTGATGAAAACTCGGGGATCATTGAGTCGCGTGAACATCGCAGACAAGAACTTAGAGAGTGTCTGGAATTTTTCACAGCGCTCTGGAATGAGCGTGTAAATGAAGAACCTAAGTCGGATCTAATCTCGATGCTTGCGCACGGAGAATCCACACGTGACATGGATCCTATGGAATACCTAGGGAATTTGATTCTTCTCATCGTCGGTGGAAACGACACCACCCGGAACTCAATCAGTGGTGGCCTGCTCGCGTTGAATCAGTTCCCGGACGAATTTCGTAAGCTCCGGAACGAACCTTCACTTATTCCGAATATGGTTTCCGAGATCATCCGCTGGCAGACGCCGCTCGCTCACATGCGACGTCGTGCGTTGGCGGACATTGAGGTTGGTGGTCAAACGATTAAAGCGGGCGACAAGGTCGTTATGTGGTACGTGTCGGGCAACCGTGACGAAGACGTGATTGAGAATCCCCACAACTTCATCATCGATCGCAAAGGAGCACGACAACATTTGGCTTTTGGATTTGGGATACATCGCTGCATGGGCAATCGTCTTGCTGAGATGCAGTTAAGGATTGTCTGGGAAGAGATACTCGCCCATTTCAAAGAGGTGGAGGTTGTTGGTGAGCCCGTTCGCGTCCTTTCTAATTTTGTTCGAGGTTATTCAGACCTACCTGTCCAAGTGAGGTAGGTCTCAAGAGAATCTAGCTCGGTCGTTTTTCCGGCGGGCACTAGGCGTCTCCCGACTTATATAAACGTGTTCCTAGATCCAGCCTTGAGCTACTGCCGCTTCTTCGCGCACTACTTCGGGAGCACCTAGAAGTTGACGATTAAAACCGATCCGTTTAAACCAATAGTGCAGCCCGAGGAGATCGGTAAATCCCATACCACCGTGTACTTCGGTGGCCTTGCGTGCCACGAACTGTCCGGTTTCGGCGAGATGCGCTTTCGCATGGCACGCCATCAAGGTGGCTTCATCGGGGATTGCGCGTATCGCGTGCGCGGCATACCACACTAGCGATCGACAAGGCTCAAGGTCCGCTGCCATTTCAGAACACATGTGTTTAACCGCCTGAAACGAACCGATGACGCGATTGAACTGGCGCCTCTCCTTGGCATATTCGATTGCTTGCTCAAGCATCGCCGTAGCGGCCCCCAAAGTATCGGCGGACAGCATGATCCGACCGGCATTAATCATGTCGTCCAAGGCATTTCGATTGTTTATCGAGCCAGGAAGAATTTCCGCCGGCGTTATGACCAGGACTATTTCGCCAACTGAACGAGTACGGTCCACGGTTTTGAGCTTATTACGTGTTAGGTCACTCGCTTGAACCAAATAGAGTTGTCCTTCGGTATCCGCGATGATTACTAGATCCGCGTCCATGCCGTCTAACACGAACATGGCTTTTCCGCTCAATGTATCGTTATTGGCAAAAATTCCGTCCGTTTCACGTCGGCCGATTTGTTCACTGATGCCAACACCAATGATGACTTCCCCGCTGGATACTCGGGGTAGCCACGCGTCCCGTTGTTCGTCTGAACCAGCGCCGAGCAAGGCGGTCGGTGCCATGACCGACGAGGCGACGAAGGATACGGGTGCAATTACCCTGCCGAGCGCTTCACTGATTAATGCAGCTTCTAAGAAGCCCATGCCAACCCCACCAAATTGCTCGGGGATAAGAATGCCGGCTGTTCCTAACTCAGTGAGTCCGACTGCGATCGCCGGAAGGTGGGTATCGCCCGACTTGCTTGCTTCTCGAACAGAATCAAGGGGACAAGCTGAACCGAGATAGCCACCGATGCTTTCTTGCAACATGAGCTGTTCTTCCGTGAGTGCAAAATCCATGGTGCCTTCCTAGTTAAGTAGCTTTTCGACCTTGGGTTCCTTTGGTAATCCCAAGGCCCGTTCGCCGATCATATTTTTCTGAATCTGAGCCGTGCCACCGCCGATGATCAGGCCGAGGTCCATCATGTAGCGCTGTTGCCACCGACCTTGATCACGAAGGTACGGGCTGTCGTCGTAAAGAATGCCGAGTTCCCCCATGGAATCGATCGCCATACCGGCCATCTGATGGTTAAGCTCGCATCCTTGAAGCTTGATAATCCAACGTGGAAGACCGGGTTCTTCTTTTTTTATTTGGCTGGTCAAAACACGCATGCCGTTGAACTTCATAGCCAACATTCGTCCTTGCAGGGACAACAAGCGGTCGCGGTAGGCAGGATTGTCTATTAGTCGATTGCCATCGAGTGTTTCTCGTTGCATTAGTTCGACAATTTCCCGGAATCGAGTTTCAGCTTGATTCGGATCGCCGAGACCTTCCCGTTCGTGCTTCAGCGTATTGTTCGCGACGAACCAACCTTCGCCACGATTCCCAATGATTTGATGTTTTGGGACTCGCACATCCGTAAAAAAAACTTCGTTAAACGTCGCTTCACCGGTCATCGTTAAGAGTGGCCGAACATCGATTCCCGGCGTATCCATCGAAAAAACCAAGTAACTGATGCCTTGATGTTTGGGAGCATCTGGCTCAGTTCGCACGCTGTCTCTTATACACATCTGACGCTGCCGACGAATAGAGAGGTGTAGATCTCGGTGGTCGCCGTATCATTAAA
>CAXDSX010000289.1:0-3121 GCA_963992075.1 uncultured Pseudomonadales bacterium
TTTCAAGCAGAAGACGGCATACGAGATCAGCCTCGGTCTCGTGGGCTCGGAGATGTGTATAAGAGACAGATTTTTTACGCTTGCGCCCTTTCAAGCGCTCTTTTACGAAGAACACCCTAGACCGCGTTGGGCCACGTGTACCGCCGATCAGGCGTACGGATCGATACTCTGTAAGACGAAAGTCCTGTCCGGATCCGGTTGCTCGCGCCAGGGATACATTGAGTCAAGACCGAGAATATGTGGTAGCTCCGGGAGCCGGTTGCTGAGTTAAGCGGGGGCATCGTCCCAATGATGGATCTGTTTCATGTACGAGCGCATCCAGTTCTGGACGTACGTCACCCGGAGTCCGTCGCGTTTTCGAGGTACCGACCCGTGCCAGGTGCCACCGTGCCATATGGCGAGCGACCCTGCTTTTCCTTGTAGCGGTACCACCGGAAAGGGCGTGTCTAACGGTTCCGACTCGTGCGGGAGGGGCTTACGCCCGAATCGGAAACTGCCAGGGACCAGAACCGTCGGCCCGTCATCAACGTCGTTGTAGTCCGTACAGAGCCACGACGCGTTGACCACGTGCGCGATTGTACCGGCGCCGAGCGTGATCCCGGGCGCGTCGCTATGAAGTTTCAGGTAGCTCTCGGTGCGTGGCTTGATGATCCACAAGTTTCCCGACAGCACAGCACTCTGGCCGAGAAGGAAGCGGATCAACGATAGTCCGACAGGGTTGAGCGAGGCCTCAACGAAGGCGTCGTCCTCGAACAACAGTCGCCAGGCATTCCTCCCTACTACCTTTTCGTCAACGCCCGCGGCGGATGGATCGCCAATCTCAATCCCGTGGCGTCGTTCCGCGGTGCTGATTAGTGCGTTCCGCAGCCGGTCGACGAATGCGTCATCAACGCCTAGCTTCTCCGGGGGAACAACCGTAAATCCGTAGGTGTCAAGCTCGAGCGCGTGTTGCGTGACGTCGTAACGCGCAAAGTCTTTCATGAGAGTGTCGAGGTGCGGCAATGCGCCTTGTGCCGAGATGTCCATGATGTGTCCTTCATCCAACTGCAGTAAGACAAAGTGCATTCTACATAGATGGATTGGACAGCGGACGAGCCGAAATCGTCCTCAGGCCCACTAACCGTTCATTCAGCGTTAGCAACCTGTTAGAAGAATACCGATACTAGGAAAGCTAAATCATTGCCTTGACGTTGACCTTCTCGGGTGCCGTTGGCTCAATCTCTAGTTTCAGTTTCTCGGCCCATGTATTCCGAAAAAGTTGCAAGGCCTTGTCACCGCCGATTCCCCTCGGCTCAAAATCAGGATTTTCTTCGAGGTGCTTTTGCTGCTTCTCGATTATCACTTTGTCTTCTAAAAAGCCTTCCAATAACGAATCTTTCAGCGATTCGGTGACGGTATCGTTGTTCAACTCATAGTTATGGAGATAGTTCCAAAAGAAGTGGGTGGTATGCCATGTCTCTGGCGTGATGAATTGACAGTTTCGATACTGTCGGCAACCCGAGCGGTCATTTTTTTCTTTATCGAATCCAACCGGCGCAAAGAGCGTCTCCATCAAAAAAATACCAGGGACGTGCAGACGCATGTCGTTACAGCGATCGAGTTTGGTGTCATGTTCTGACGCCGGTATCACCCGCCGGTGAAACGGTGGAGGCGAACTATTTTCGTGCCAGCGCGTAATGGAGACACCTGTGTCTAACGCTTTAATGTTCTCGGGGGTTGACTCATAAGCGTACTGCTCTGATCCCTCCTAAAGTATTGGTATGTACAAAAGCCACATGCGTAAAGTCTGCCAAATTATCTACTATTAACAACGAGTTAGCTTCATAATGTAAATACGATTCTTTCTCAAAACCCTTCCAGTTCGACGGATCGGACAAGGCCGGCATGTCATGAATTGCGTTACGATCCGCCAACTCTGGGTCCCCCAGCCAAATCCAAACCATGCCGCCTCTAGACGCAACAGGATAACTGCGCACTCTCATGTCTTTAGAAATGTGGGACTGTCCTGGGATTTCTACGACCACGCCGTCCTGGTTGTAAAGCAGTCCGTGATACATGCATCGAATGCAACTGCCTTCAATCCGACCAATGGAAAGCGGCGCGGCTCGATGGCAGCACCGATCGTCCAGAGCGACATATCCGCCATCCTCGGCCCTGTAGAAAACTAGAGGCATGTCGCAAATCTTGCGTGCAAAGATATTGTCGGCGGCCGCAATTTCATGCTCCCACGCCGCCGCATACCACGTGTTTAATACGTATCGTTTAGCGTTCGTCACTTATCTTCCTCCGCAACATGCTGAATCTGCTCTTATCCGTGTGGCACCTGAACACTAACTCGTTAACAAAACACAACACTGACATCCCCAAATGGACCGTAGTCGGCTCTGATTTGTGTTCCGCTCGAAACCGGAATCGGTCGTGTAAACGAACCCGACAAAACAGTCTGTCCGGGTTCGAGGCCAACGCCGTATTGTGCAAAACGCTTACACACCCAACTGATTCCTCTCGCCGGGTGATCCATAACCGCGGCCCCTAACCCCGTCTCTTCAATGGTTCCGTTGGCGTACATCAGGGCACCGCTCCAACGCAAGTCCACTTCATTGGGATCAATACGCTCCTCACCCAAGATGTAGCCCGCACTCGCGGCGTTATCCGCGATCGTGTCGAACACGTTGCGCGTATAACCCGAGTCCGGATCAACGCGGTAACTTCGGGCAGAGATTAGTTCCAGGGCGGGAACGGCATAGTCCGTCGCATCGAGCACAGCTTCGACAGAAACATCCTCACCAAACAGATGGCTTTTCATGACAAACGCGAACTCGGCTTCAATGCGAGGATCGAGAAAGTCATCGGCCTTGATCGTCGAACCATTAACAAAACGCATACTCTCAAAAAGCACGCCAAAGTCCGGAGTATCAATATCCATCGCTTGCTGCATTGCCCGAGATGTCAGGCCTATTTTGTAACCCGTTATGTCATCACCACGCGCCTGCTTCATCTCCACCCATGCCTTTTGGATAGCATAGGCATCGTCCATGTCGATCCCCTCAAGGCCCAGCGTGAGTGGTTTGATGGGCTGCTTGTTCTTTTCCGCGTCATCCAGCTGTTTCGCTGCCTGAAG
>CAXDSX010000290.1:0-3115 GCA_963992075.1 uncultured Pseudomonadales bacterium
TTTTTTCAAGCAGAAGACGGCATACGAGCTCAGCCTCGGTCTCGTGGGCTCGGAGATGTGTATAAGAGAC
Source organism: uncultured Pseudomonadales bacterium (assembly GCA_963992075.1). Lineage (GTDB taxonomy): Bacteria > Pseudomonadota > Gammaproteobacteria > Pseudomonadales > Azotimanducaceae > UBA11889. The sequence continues at coordinate 71 of CAXDSX010000290.1, forward strand.
AGGCTTACGCTCCCGCCGAACACCCGAACCAGCGAAACAATCCCCAGGTAGTTGTCAAACCACGAGTCGACCACGAGAGCCCTCAACCCCGAATCTGGGTCTCCGCGAGGCGGCGGAATATCGGCAATTAACTGTTCAAGCAACGACTCGACCCCGAGTCCGGTCTTAGCACTTACTTCGATGATTCCGTCCGAAGGCAACCCGATGATATTTTCGATTTCTTTTGCGACCCGTCCCGGATCGGCTTGCACCAAGTCGACTTTATTCAGCACCGGAATCACTTCCAGTCCTTGTTCGATCGCCGTATAACAATTAGCCACCGACTGAGCCTCAACGCCCTGGGCTGCATCCACAACCAACAACGCGCCTTCGCACGCGGCTAAAGAACGAGAAACCTCGTAACTGAAATCAACGTGGCCCGGGGTATCGATAAAATTAAGGTGATACGTCTCCCCATCGGCCCCTGTGTATTCCAACGCGACACTCTGCGACTTAATAGTGATGCCGCGTTCTCGCTCGAGTTCCATCGAGTCGAGTACCTGCTCCTCCATCTCACGATCGCTTAGTCCTCCACAAAGTTGAATCAAACGATCAGAAAGTGTGGACTTGCCATGGTCAATATGGGCGATGATGGAGAAGTTGCGGGTCCGATCTAGACTAGTCACAACATTCTTATTACCAACGGCAGGCCCGAGCTTATCGTGTTTCAACCTCGATTCGTAAGTTTGTTGCGGGTTCGATCAGGAAAAGGCTTTCAACAACACCAAACGTTCCACTTGAGTCGATACAAGCCCCTTGCGCCCACGTGATGTCGGCTCAAAACAGTCTGACGGGAAGTATCAGCTCAGCGTACGTAGACCATATCCGCGGCTATTTTCTTTGCAGTGGTCGCAGGCACCTCTCCCACGACGGTGATCAGTCGGTTCCGGCCACTTGGGTCCTTAAGGGTTCGGGTGACAACGGTAGTAGCTCCGTTTCGCCACTCAAAATTGACCACGCGGCCAGTCAGTATCGGTTCTACGAATACCGAAAACGCGGCAAATCCATCCGTGTAAATCATTGCTTCAACGCTGTCGCGCTCACGCATCGCCTCTGAGTTATTCGATCGATAATCGTCGAAGCCACGGGGCACCCATCGCGGGCGCCAGCGAGACCGATGCTCCACAGCAGAGTCGAGCCTTTTCTCTAGTTTCATTTTCATCTTTACCGCACCAGCATACTCGACTGGTACCACAGCCTCTCGAGGAACATTCCCGATCATCAAACGACCGAATTGAAACCTTTCTAGAGCGGTTCCCGCCGGGTCGTAGCGTTCATACCGCAATAACAATCCCGTTGCATCATCTAACCAGATACCGACGCCGTATCGATCCTGGTCACGAGGTGCAATGTTCAACCTTACCGCGCGTCTACCGGCAACTCGACCTGTACCTGTCAATTCGACCCGGTATAAGTCGACAATCGCATCTAGGCGGCTGGAAAACGTTCGGACAAAGCGTGTCGGAGGAACAGCTTTCTCAAGTTCTAGAATATCGTCTCCCGGCTGCAAAATCCGAGTGATTTCTTGACCGCGCCGCAGAAATTCGCGCCGCGCACCATCTAGATGTACGAGCCGCTCGTGCTCAATACCGTCAATCACCACATGAACGACACGAAGCGTCGTGAGGTCCGTACCACTTTGGTAACTAAACACACCATCGTAATCGAGGGTTCGAAACGCCCGATTCATCGTATCGAGCCATTCGAGCGCGGATCGCTCAGCACCTCCCGCCAGTAACGCGCTCAGAAAAAAAATCAACGTAGTACTTCGACAAATCAGAATGATCACCTTACTTTTTAGTTTCATGGGCAATCACTTTGACAAATGGGATCGGCGTAGCGGAGCTGTTCATTGGAACATGCAGCGCGTGCCGGATCAGATACGCTTCAGCACGGCGGATGTCACTCTCAGCAGGAATCCGTTCGTCCGTTACGACGGGCTCGAGCGACACGGAAGAATCCGCGAATTCGACCTGTCCAGGTTCCTTATCGTCCACATTGACGAGGATCGAGAGGATCATGATCGCAACAAACAACGAGGCCACCAACGTTCCGCGTCCGATACGCCACGCCTTGCCTAACATTTGGTTCATTGCGTTCGTCGGGCCGGCTCGACTTCTATGGTCGCGAGTCACCACATCTGCGAGATCCAATTCCTTGAGATTGGAACGCCCCTCTCGTTTTAGAGCGCTTGAGATGACGTGGTAACGAGACCACTTGCGCTTCAAATCTGGGTTGCTAGCAATTTCACGGAGAACGCGCCGAACTTCGAGTTCGTCCGCCTCATCGTCAACCATTGCCGACATTGTGTCGCTGCTTTTTTCAGTCACCCAGTCGGCCCACGGTTCTCTGTTTCTGGTTACTCTTCACGAATTAAATACCCGATTCTCTTATCGATCGCTTCCCTCGCGCGAAAAATCCTCGATCTCACAGTTCCCACCGGACAATCCATGATCACGGCAATCTGTTCGTAACTTAGACCATCAAATTCTCGAAAAGTTACCGCATCCCTTAAATCGTCGGGCAATGCGTCCAGGGCCCGATGAACGGCGGCTTCAATCTCGCTGGCCAAATGTTCGCGTTCGGGTTCGGCAAGTTCCGTCGGTGAACCTGTCGCCTCAACCAAATCCAATCCATCCGCGTCACTTTGCAGTATGTTCAAACGCCTTTTTTCGGCCGTAATGTGATTTTTCGCCGTATTTATCGCTATTCGGTATAACCAGGTATAAAAAGCACTATCGAGTCGAAAACGAGGAAGGGCACGGTAAGCCTTGATAAACGTATCCTGGACGACATCGTCTATCTCTCCCTCACGACGCACAAATCGACGAACCAAGCCATGAATCTTATGGCGGTGACGAAGAAAGAGCAGGTCAAAGGCGTGCGGGTCGCCTCTCTGCACTCGTCGAACCAACTCTCTGTCGGTATCGGCTTTCAATATCATTCTCCGACGATCAAACTCGACCCAAGTGATCGATATTCTGCTAGCCGAGTCCTGTATATACT
>CAXDSX010000291.1:0-3110 GCA_963992075.1 uncultured Pseudomonadales bacterium
ACGAGATCAGCCTCGGTCTCGTGGGCTCGGAGATGTGTATAAGAGACAGAGGTTTGCCTGTCAACATCAAGAAAGGGCAATTCTTAGCGCCGCTGGATATGTGCCATGTGGTTGACAAAGCAAAAGCGGGGGGTAACGAGCAAATCATGGTGTGCGAACGAGGTGCGAGCTTTGGCTACAACAATCTCGTCTCCGATATGCGTTCGCTTGCTCTGATGAGACAAACCGGCTGCCCGGTCGTTTACGACGCTACTCATTCGGTTCAGATGCCAGGCGGTCTCGGCAACAAGTCCGGAGGTCAAAGAGAAATGGTGCCTGTGTTGGCACGCGCTGCAATCGGGGCGGGTGTTGCGGGGTTGTTTATGGAGACGCACCCGAGACCGGATGAGGCTCTTTCTGACGGCCCTAACTCCTGGCCTTTAGGACTCATTAAGCCATTGCTTGAAGAACTTCGAGAAATAGACGCAGTCGTTAAGTCTCACGGATATATAGAACAGCAGATTTCATGAGCCGGATCAGTGCGGTCAACGCATGGGAGGTATTTGACTCACGGGGCAGTCCTACCGTTGCCGTCGGTGTGACGCTCGACAGTGGCGATCGCGGACACTCAATGGTCCCGTCTGGAGCCTCGACAGGATCCCATGAAGCTATTGAACTGCGCGACGGAGACCCCGATCGATTAGGGGGTCGGGGCGTGCTTAGAGCTATCGAAAGGATTGAAGGGGAAATTTCAACAGCAGTTCTGGGCCTTGATGTAAATGATCAATCACGGATTGATAGTGCAATGATCGAGCTCGATGGAACCAAGAATAAGGGTCGGCTTGGGGCGAATGCGATTCTCGGAGTGTCGCTGGCTGCTGTTAGAGCGGCAGCTTGTGCTCGTCATGTTGAATTGCATCAACACCTTGCTGAGCTCTTTGGCCCTGCTGATGTGCGTATGCCAGTGCCAATGATGAACATTCTCAATGGAGGGGCCCACGCGGATAACAACGTTGATATTCAAGAGTTCATGATCCAACCCGTATCGATGCGAACGTTTCGGGACGCGCTGTGTGCGGGAGTTGAAATATTTGGTGCATTGAAAACATTGCTTAAAAAACGGGGACTTGCGACCACTGTTGGCGATGAGGGCGGCTTCGCGCCTGATTTGGAATCAAATATTGCTGGCTTCGAATTAATCGAAGAAGCAGTCAGCGATGCGGGTTACCAGGTCGGAAAGGATGTCATGCTGGCAGTTGACTGCGCCGCGAGTGAATTCTTTGACCGGGGGTCTTATCACCTTGCGGGTGACGATCGCGTGTATTCCAGCGAAAAGTTTTGTGCGTATTTGGGAGAACTTACTAGTCAATTCCCAATCGCTTCCATTGAAGATGGTATGGACGAAAACGATTGGCACGGTTGGCGGTTGCTAACGGATTCGATTGGAGATCGGATTCAATTGGTTGGGGATGACCTTTTTGTTACCAACACTGAAATCTTAGCCCGAGGTATCAGCGAAGGAATTGCCAACGCGATTCTTGTGAAGTTGAATCAGATCGGCACTCTTACGGAGACGTTATCGGCTATCCGTATGGCGCAACATAACGGGTATTCGGTCATTATTTCGCATCGTTCGGGGGATACCGAAGATACGTTCATCTCAGACTTGGCGGTTGCGACCGGGGCAGGCCAGATCAAAACGGGTTCCTTGTCCCGTTCCGAAAGAGTGGCGAAGTACAACCGCTTGTTACGTATTGAGTCGTCTCTCGAGAGCAGTCGTTATTTGGGTTTAGCAGAATTACACGGCATGAAAACATAAATGCGTTTCTTTGTGATTGTCAGCGTCGTTGTGTGTGTGGCGCTTCAATATAACTATTGGTTTGGCAAGAGCGGATTTTTCGAAGTACAGACACTTGCCAATCAGGTCGAACAACAAGTTCGACTCAACGATCAGCTTCGTGAGCGAAATCGCATCCTTCGTACAGAAGTTCATGGGTTTCGTGACGGCCTAGAGGCAGTTGAAGCGCATGCTCGCTCCGATCTAGGAATGGTTGCTGAGGGAGAGACTTTCTATCTTGTTGTAGAGCCGGCAAACGATAGGTAGACGGTGGAGCGAAATCTCTTCGAGGGCGCTGATGCGCGTTGGCCTCGGGCAACCGTCGTTGTAGGTCAGGGTAGGATTCGCGAGCGTCTGGAGGATTTTAGAGTAATTGAGCAGTTGGCTTTCGCGCCTTCGGGAGAAGGAGAACACGTCTTTCTCGAAATTGAAAAGCGTGGTCTCAACACAATGTATGTGCAGCGTTCGTTAGCCAAACACTTTGGCGTTAGGCTGATGGACGTTTCCTATGCTGGTCTCAAGGATCGTCGAGCGGTCGCACGTCAGTGGTTTAGTGTTTGGCTACCTCGACCGGTGGAGATGGAGGTCTTATCTAGGGATTTCTCAGGATTTTCGGTTATCGATTCGACTCGGCACGTCCGGAAACCGCGTCGCGGTGAACTTGTAGGTAATTGCTTTGAGATCCTGGTTCGTGGGTTCGTCGGTTGCGAAGATACCCTCACCGAAGTGTTACGAGATAGCCGATTACCCAACTACTTTGGACCGCAGAGGTTTGGTCGGGATGCTTCAAACATCGATCGAGCTACGCGTTGGGTCGATGCCGGACGCCCAGCCATTTCTCGGGCCCGTCGGTCAATCTATCTGTCGACGTTACGCAGTTTGTTGTTTAACGACGTGGTTGCATTTCGAATTCGTGATCGAAGCTGGAATTCTGTTCGGAAAGGCGACGTTTACGTCGAAAATGTTCCCACTGGCCCATTGTGGGGTCGGGGTTTACTCCCGACGACAGGGGTGATTCGGGATCTCGAGATAGCCGCGGCCGCAAACGAAGGCAAAATACGTGATGCGCTTGAGTGGGTTGGATTGAAACAAGATCGAAGAGAATTGACCGTTCAGCCAACCCAGGTGACTTGTCGGCTGGACGGAGATCGGATGAGCTTACGTTTTTTTCTACCTAAGGGCGCGTATGCAACCACGATTCTGCGGGAAGCTCTTGATCTTGAGGTGCTGTCTCTTATACACATCTCCGAGCCCACGAGACCGAGGCTGATATCGTATGCCGTCTTCTGCTTGA
>CAXDSX010000292.1:0-3105 GCA_963992075.1 uncultured Pseudomonadales bacterium
TTTTCAAGCAGAAGACGGCATACGAGATCAGCCTCGGTCTCGTGGGCTCGGAGATGTGTATAAGAGACAGCTCTTTAATTTGCGAATGTTTAACCAAAGCCTCAAGGAGCTGGGTGATCTCTTTAAGAGTGAGCACATCTTTCCGAGCTTAGGTGACGCAGGTGCACACGTTTCTCAGATCATGGACGCGGGCTGGACGAGTTTCATCTTGTCCTATTGGATCCGAGAGGCCGGTGTCTACAGCATGGGCGAAGGTATTCGTCGAATGACTTCGGGTCCGGCGCGGGTACTTGGGTTATCCGACCGGGGAACGCTTGCAACCGGCATGCGCGCAGACGTCAACGTCTTCGATCCCAATACCGTTGCCGAGCGTCAACCTGAACTGGTCCACGATTTCCCGGGTGGTGCCCCACGTTATATCCAAAAGGCAATGGGCTATAAGGCGACCTTGGTGAACGGGCAAGTAAGTGTCTCAGAAGGCGAACACACCGGCGTGCGAGCCGGCAATGTTTTACGGCACCAGGCCTAGGCCTCCGACGGGACACCTATAGTAGGTCGATGGCGGGCTCGCCTTCGACCTCGAGCGGCAGAACAGTCTCAATTCGTGCGGGTTGGGCTCGACACGATGGTTATGCCCGATTGAAACCTACGGACTGACATGGATCTCACCTCACCTCGCCGCGTCGGAAAAAGTAACTTGTACGTTACGCCGCTGGGGTTTGGCGGTGGCACCATCGGAAGTCCTAATGTTCCCAACGGTACCAGCCTCGATACCGTGGTCGCCGCTTGGGGCACCGGCGTACGATTCTTCGATACCGCGCCATGGTACGGGCTAGGTCGTTCGGAACGACGTTTGGGATTAGCGCTCTCCGGAATCGACCATCGTGACGGCTACTGCATCAACACTAAGGTCGGTAAATCACTCGTACCGGAAACGCAACGAGACGAGCGCAAACGTACTTTATCGCCCGGTGGTGATGTTCGGACGCCACGAGACCCGGTCACGGGCTTTCGCGTTGAATTCGACTACACGTACCAACGCATTCGGTCTCAACACCACGAATCATTGCAACGTCTCGGGCATTCGCGCGTCGACAGCTTAACGATTCACGACATCGACTACGGTTATCACCAGCCTGGGCAGATCGAAAAACACCTCGAAGAACTTGATCCCAACGGAGGAAGGGGGGCGACGGCACTTCATGAACTCCGGTCGCAAGGCGCTATCAAAGCTATCGGTTGCGGCTGCAACTTAGAATCACGTAATGCCGACAGTTGGTTGACCAGCGCTCACGAAGACCTATGCGAGCGAATCGCCGATCTCGTCGATCTGGATTTTTTCGTTATCGCGGGGGGTTATACGCTTCTCGAAACTCGTGCCTTACGACGGGTACTAACGCTTTGCGAACAACGCGATCTTGGCGTCATCATTGCGGCACCGTTTGCCAGCGGATGGCTCGTCGATGAAGACGGTCGTGGGTCTTACATGTACGACCAGGCACCGGTTGATATTGTCGAAAAGACCCGGCACATGGTGAACGTCTGCAACGCCCATAACGTATCCCTTGCCGCCGTCGCTCTGCAATTTCCGTTAGCTCATCCAGCCGTCGCGGCAGTCATACCAGGCGCTAAAAGTCCAAACGAACCGAAACAAAACCGTGACTACTTGATGACCCCAATTCCACCCAACCTATGGCAAACGTTGAAGGACGAGGGACTCTTAGATCCCGACGCACCAACGCCCCATTCGTAGTGACGCTGCGATCCTTCATAAGATCGAAGACGCATTCGACAACCCTGGGCTAGAATGTCGCCCGTATGCATGAACGGCCTTTAAAACTCGTCCACACGTCGGACGTACATTTAGACAGTCGATTTACCAGTGGTACGGCTGGGGAGTTCCGCAACGGCGCCGAACGCGCTTTTGCCGCCGTTGTTCAAGTCGCCCTCGAAGAATCCGCGGACTTACTCTTGATCGTTGGCGATCTCTTCGACAACAACAGGGTGCCGGATGAAGACTTCGAGTTCGTTTGCAATCAGTTGCAACGGTTATCGTGCGCCACGGTTCTGCTCCCTGGGAATCATGATGTCCACGACGACTATTCGGTTTGGTATCGGATCGAGCTAGCTAGTGCGGGTAATCACGTACACGCGGTCCTTGACCATCGTGGAGATATCCTTGAATTTCCTGAGCTAGGCACGCGCGTGTGGGGTAAAGCGATGGCCGAACATGCTCCCGAAAACATCCCACTGGCTGGAACACCTGAACCCACCACACAAGGTTGGAATGTAGGCCTTGCGCACGGCCAAGTGGTCGAGAAACGAGCGGGAATCGGTTCTTCACAAATCACAAAGGAGGAAATCCGTAATTCGGGATTCGACTATCTAGCACTTGGCCATGTCCATGTTTGGGGGGACAAGTCCGCCGGGGCGACCACGGCCTGTTACCCAGGTTCGCCGGTTGCCGCGTACGCGTCTGCGAGCGGTGGACACGTCGCCGTGGCCCGTCTCTCAACCGAAGGTGGAGTCTCATTGTCAAAACGCCTTGTCGACGAGCGAATTGAGAAAAGCACCGTTGAAGATCCATTAGCAGGAATTGTTATTTAACTCAGAAGATCGAGCGAATATTTTACGCCGATGCGAACGCATGCCTTGACCCAACCGCCCGTAGACTGTCGAACAGGAAGAGGGCCTCGTGCAATTCACCTTTAACGAAGAACAAGATCAGCTTCGAGCGACCGCCCAAAAGTTCTTGGCCGATAAATCACCAACGGCTGAAGTCCGCCGGATCATGGCAACACGTGAGGGCTACGACGCTGCGGTCTGGACACAACTCTCTAGCGAACTCGGTTTCACCGCGACGCATATACCCGAAGCCTACGGCGGACTCGGACTGTCCTACGCCGAACTCGGAATCGTGTTTGAAGAAATGGGGCGATCGCTTCTTTGTGCCCCGTTCTTCGCGACCTCTTTAGCCGCAACCGCCGTGATGAACGTCGCCACCGAGTCGGAAAAATCTGACCTGCTGCCGGATATAGCGAGCGGTAATCGCTGTCTCTTATACACATCTGACGCTGCCGACGAATAGAGAGGTGTAGATCTCGG
>CAXDSX010000293.1:0-3096 GCA_963992075.1 uncultured Pseudomonadales bacterium
GTCTCGTGGGCTCGGAGATGTGTATAAGAGACAGTCGTTTGGCGATAATGTTGAGCTGAACCTCGCTAGATCCACCTTCGATGGAATTGGCCTTGGAGCGCAGCCATTCACGCGTCGTACCGAGCTCACGTCCAGAGTACGCATCACCCTCCCAACCCAGCATTTGACTGCCCATGATCGAGAGCATGAGATCGAACCGATCTTTATTTTGCTCCGTACCATAGAGCTTAAACATCGACGACAAGAAGGTGGGTGCTTGACCAGAACTCGACTCTTCCCCACTTCGCCTCATGGTTAGACCGTAAACCCGATCATTCATGCGATGTTTCAACACCCGATCGCGAATGTCGTTATCCGCGATGCGGCCCTCGCTTTCACCGAGATACTCTTTGGCCATCTCATCGATGGTTTTTGCACGTTGCGAACTTCCACCTATTCCACCAATGGACGTTCGCTCGTATTGCAACAGTCGTTTGGCAACCGTCCAACCTTTATTCACTTCACTCACCACATTCTTCTTCGGCACGCGCACATCGTCGAGAAATGTTTCACAAAAAGGTGACATACCACTGATTAGTTGGATGGGCTTAACTGTCACTCCCGGTGTTTCCATATCGAAAAGAATAAACGAGATGCCCTCGTGCTTGGGTGCCTCGGGATCTGTCCGAACCAGACAGAACATCCAGTCGGCGAAGTTCGCGCCCGACGTCCAAATTTTTTGACCGTTGATAATGTAATCGTCACCATCCCCAACAGCTTTCGTCTGCAAACTCGCCAGATCCGACCCCGATCCAGGCTCGCTATAGCCCTGGCACCACCAGATCTCGCCGCGAATAATTTTGGGTAGGTGCTCCAACTTCTGCTCTTCGGTCCCGTATTCCAACAGAGCTGGTCCAATCATCGACAGTCCCATGCCGGTATGGGCCGGACGGGCATTAATTGCCCGCAATTCCTCCCCGAGTATCTGCGCTTCTTCTTGGTTAAGGCCCCCGCCTCCGTATTCTTTAGGCCACATTGGAGCTGTCCAACCCTTCTCGGCCATACGATCAAGCCACACTTTACCTTCAGGATTCGGGTAGGTTGCTCGGCGCCCTCCCCCGGTACCTTCGCCCGGGCCCGCAGGTTGGCGAATGGATGGTGGGCAACTCTCATCGAGCCATGCCCGGGTTTCTTCTCTAAAACTCATGCTTTCGCCTCAATCTCTCTACCTCGCAGCATCACGAGTGACGGTTGTTGAATACATGCCAAATCACGTAGCGGATCTCCTTCGAGAAACACAAGATCCGCCGACAATCCCGGAGTAATTGTGCCCGCAATGTCAGCGATCGCCAATGCCCTAGCCGCCTCCGATGTCGCTGAACGCAAGGCCTCGAACGGACTGAGCCCGGCGTAATGCGAAAATACCGGCAGCGCTTTTGATAAATCCTCATGCCGGACATTGGGGATGCCAGCATCCGTTGAAGCCACCAAACGAACTCCTGCTCGTTTAAGACCTTCGAAATTTTTTGAAATTCGAGCTTCAAATTTTCCATCGCCGCCTCGAAAACGCGCCCAGCCGGCGTTAACGGTGGGCGAGACCCACACACCTTGAGCCGCCATTTCAGACGCGATCTCTGGATCGTAATCCTGTCGCGAACCGTCGTTAGCTAGCCACGAGCAATGTTCGACAGTCGTCACCCCGGCGGCAGCGGCGTTCCCAATGCCTTCGGTTCCATGGCAGTGGGCGGCAACTTGATACCCTGCGGTTTTCGCGTAGGCCACGATCTTGCATGTTTCATCTCGACTAAACTGAGCCGCCCCGGGCGAACTACCGCGCGTCAGATTGCCGCCAGTAGCCATGATCTTAATCAAATCAACCTCGTGTTCCCGTTGCCGATCGATCACTTGAAACGCATCTGTTGTATTGGCTGATTCGCCGCCCCAGAAGTGGCAATGGCCAGCAATCGAGGTCACCGGTTGCCCGGCGCAAAGGAGCCTTGGCCCGATGATTTCCCCGCGATTAATACGATCCCTTAATTCAAGCTCGAGCCACTCTCCACCCCCAAGATCTCTTGCCGTCGTCAGTCCCGCGCGGACCATTCGTTCGGCGCGGCCTAGCATCTTTTCGCGTATCTCTGGCGCTTTCTGACGCAGCTGCTCCTCCGCGGAAGGGATTTCCGGGTCCAAGGTCATGTGAACGTGCGCGTCCATGAGTCCCGGGATAACGGTTAGACCCGACATGTCACGAGCCTTGGGGTCACGTTTTCCGACCGCCGAAATCAATCCGTTGGCAACCGAAATCGAATCCGCCTCAACGTACCCGTTAGCGATTCCATCCCAGACTCGAAGATTGGCGTAGGTTTGTTCTTGCACGATGCCTCCATCTTAGCTGCAAAACGCCGGTTGCAGTATGGGCAACGCTCAATGCAACATGGCACGAGGTCGTCAGCGGTCCGATGCTCCTATGACAGATCAAGCAATCACCGATACGGATGAGGTACGTCCAGACCACCAGCCGTTGACCAAACCAGTCCTGTTCGCTTATTCATTGCCGGCGACGCCGCTCGCGCTGGCAGGCCTACCCATGGGTGTCTATTTGCCGGTGATTTATGCGGATCACTTCGGCCTTTCCTTAGTCGTTGTCGGTTGGCTACTTTGGGCTACGCGAATCTCGGATGCCATTACCGATCCGTGGATCGGTTATTGGTCCGATCGGGTAAGAACCCGTTGGGGCCGACGCAAACCGTTCGTATTGCTGGGCACGCCTATCTATGGCGTAGCAATCGCGTTGCTATTCGTCGTGCCATTTGAGTTCAGCGACGTCACCTGGCTTGGACAAACATTCTCCAACGGCTATGCATGGATGTTCGTGATGTTGGTATTAACGTACCTGGGCTCGACCATCAAAGATCTGCCCTTTTCCGCCTGGGGGGCAGAACTTTCCAGCAACTACCACGAGCGCTCGCTCATCCGGGTTTGGCGGGAATTTTTTGGCGTCGGCGGGGCTCTCATTTCCGCGTTTACTCCGGTCGCCCTAGTGATTTTTGTGGGGTTGGACACCAAACAAATTGATTCAGTGACCGTGTTTATAATTGGTCTTTGAATATTCATGCCCCA
>CAXDSX010000294.1:0-3086 GCA_963992075.1 uncultured Pseudomonadales bacterium
CTTTCGAGAGAGTTGGCACGATGCGTTCGATGTGGACGTGCGTCGCTGTCCGATATACCAAGAAGTTAAAGATCGGGTTGCGGCGCAGGGTTTGGAGTACTACATGCCCCTCTTTTTTGAGTCCACGGGCACCTTGCTTGATTACCTACCTGAAGCCTGTGTGTTTGTGCTCTCCGGTAACGTCGAAGAGTCGGCGAAATATTTTTGGAAAGAACTAGAAGTACGCTATGAGAGCCTACGTCACGATGTAGAGCGACCGATCCTTGCCCCCGAACGGCTCTTTCAACAATGGCAGGCTGTCTCAAAAGAACTGAAACGGCACGGCAGAGTTCAGTTGGATCCCGGTGAAAAGAAAAAACAACAAGTCGTGAACTTGAGGACACATGCGATGCCTAGTGTTCGTGCCGAGTTAAAGCGTGACGATCCGGGTGGAATCCTGCGTCGGTATATCGAGACTACCTCTTCCCGCGTTTTAATCACGGCGGAATCGCCCGGTCGCCTGGCACACCTTCAAGAGTTTTTGCGCCGTAGCTCGATCGATCCAACCGAATGCTTGGATTTCTCGACTTGGTTGGATACAGGTCCTGCTCTGGGGGTAGTAATCGGGCCCGTTGATCGTGGTTTCGCGTTTGATGACGTGGTCGTGATCAGCGAAGCGCAAATATTCGATCGCGAGTTCGAGGGTAGGAAGAAGAACCTACGGCCCGCCGTTGATCCCGAATTGATTATAAGGAACCTGACGGATTTATCCGTAGATACCCCCGTGGTTCACGTTGAACATGGGATCGGACGATACAAAGGACTAGAGATACTGGTAATTGATGGACACCCGGCAGAGTTCTTGACGTTGGAGTATGCCGAGGACGCAAGGTTATACGTGCCTGTCACCTCGTTAGACTTGATTTCGCGATACGCGGGAGCCGATCACGAATCGGCTCCGCTTCATAAGCTTGGTAGTGATAAATGGGCAAAGGAGAAGCAGCGAGCCGCGGAGAAAGCGCGAGATGTTGCCGCGGAACTATTGGACGTGTATGCACGTCGAGAAATGGCCGAAGGCTTTGCGTTCCCTCGCCCTGATGCGGACTACGAGAGGTTTTGCGAAGAATTCCCTTTTGAACTTACCGTGGATCAACGGAACGCTATTGACGCGACCGTCGAAGACCTAACCCGAGTTCGTTCGGCTGATCGTCTCATTTGTGGGGACGTTGGATTTGGAAAGACCGAAGTTGCCATGAGAGCTGCATACATCGCGTCCCAGGCTGGTAAACAAGTCGCCGTTTTAGTTCCGACGACTCTTTTGGCGCAACAGCACTATGAGACATTTCGTGATCGATTTTCTCGATGGCCACAGCAGATCGAAGTCGTTTCGCGAATGCGCCAGGAAGGAGATGTAACACGGCTTAAGGATCAATTATCTGGCGGAGCAATAGATATCGTTATCGGAACACATCGATTGTTGACTGCGGATTTTGACTTCAAAGATCTTGGCTTGATCATTATCGACGAAGAGCACAGATTTGGGGTGCGACAGAAAGAACGGTTGAAAAGTATTCGTGCATCGGCGGACGTCTTGTCGATGACGGCGACACCGATTCCACGCACGCTGAATTTGGCCATTAGTGGTATGCGTGACCTATCCATCATCGCGACACCGCCGGCAAAGCGACTTGCCATCAAGACGTTCGTGATAAGAAAGAATCAGCAGCTCATCCGGGAAGCTATAGACCGCGAAATCTCTCGCGGCGGGCAAATTTTTTACTTACACAACGACGTTAGAACCATCGAGCGAGTAGCTGAAGAACTAGCACACTCATTTCCCGAAGCGCGAGTTGCAGTAGGCCATGGACAAATGCCAAAGCGTCGTCTTGAAAAGGCCATGGCGGACTTTTACCACCGTAGATCCAATCTTCTCGTGTGCAGCACCATTATTGAAAATGGCATTGACGTTCCTAATGCGAACACAATTGTTATAGATCGCGCGGACAAATTTGGATTAGCCCAATTGCATCAGCTCCGAGGACGTGTGGGTCGATCCACAAGGCAAGCGTACGCCTATCTATTAACACCCCATCCAAAGGCTGTAACACGGGATGCGAGAAAGAGACTTGACGCGATCGAAGCCTCCGGGGAACTGGGCATTGGATTTACGCTGTCGACCTACGATTTGGAGATTCGAGGCGCGGGCGAATTGTTGGGCGACGACCAATCTGGCCAGATTGAAACCGTTGGCTACGCCATGTACATGGAGATGTTGGAGCGGGCTGTGGCGGCGATTCGAGAAGGGAAAATCCCCCATTTGGACGTGCCTCTGCCAGATGCTCGAGAGGTAAATCTACATTCACTCGCGCTTATACCGGAAAGTTATGTTCGAAGTGCTGATATACGCTTGATTCTATACAAGCGCATTGCAGGAGCCGGTTCTGATCACGATCTCGATGAATTGAAGATAGAAATGGTCGATCGTTTTGGTGATATGCCCACAGCGCTCTCCAACTTACTGCGTATGTCGCAAATAAAACTTTCTGCCACAGAGGTTGGTATAAAACGGATTGACGTAGGGCCGGCCAAGGGTCGTGTTGAATTTGCAAACGATACCTCGGTCGATCCGCTCGCACTCGTAAAGCTCGTTAGGGAATCGCCTGAGACATACAATTTGATCGATGGAAATCGGTTGCGAGTGAATCGCGTTCTCGAAACCGAATCGGCTAGATTTAAGTTCGTGGAAAAATTCCTTGAGGACTTGCATCCGAAAAGCTTATCTCCTCAGAAGATGACATGAAAAAGCTCCTTCTAATGGCGACGTTTGGGTTGTATGCATCGTCAGTTATGGCGGTAGACGTAGACCCGTTCGGGGATAACTGGTACTGCGCAGAGACGCTGATTTTTTCAAACAAGCAAGAGCAAGAACTTACGGCAAACGATAACCCGTTTACCGAACAAATTACCCTACGCGAGTTAAGGACTTATTCGCGAACCTTATTACCGCTTCAATTCGGCGGTGCGGATTCTGGATCTAGTTTCCGTAGGCGCAGCTCGGAGGATACTACCGGATGGTGGATGACGGACGACCAAACGCTATCGAGTAA
>CAXDSX010000295.1:0-3063 GCA_963992075.1 uncultured Pseudomonadales bacterium
TTTTTCAAGCAGAAGACGGCATACGACATCAGCCTCGGTCTCGTGGGCTCGGAGATGTGTATAAGAGACAGCCCCAAGACGATGGATCCCCTTCAAATCGGGTGCCATACGATTGACCAAGCTAATCTGTCCCGCCGCTGCTAAGGTTCGACACAAGTCCATGGGGTCGTGACCGGGCGTAAACGTTGATTCCCAGTAGCTAGGGGCACGCAAGGCCGGATGTAGCGATAATACTTCGTGTAACAAAGTAGAACCCGTCCTCGGCAAACCGAGAATGAAAATCGGCCGGTGAACAGCACGTGAATCAACATGCCGATCGGTTTGCCATATTGATTCGAAACGCAACCGATTGCACAAAAGACGCATCAGATACCATCTGCCCGCGAGCCTGCCGATCGGATTCAGCGCGGACGTTTGTTCATACCCGTCCAACAAGAGATCAAGGGGTTCAATGAAATCCATGGGGCCGAAATCTCGAAACCCTGTCGCCGCGCGAGCGGCGTCCAAGAGGTCTTCTCTCTCGAACAGTGCGCCATAAACATCGGGGTGGAGACCTGCGGCTAGTATCTTGTTGGCCAACGCGATCCACTTTCGTTCGCCTGAACCCTCTATACCACTCGCGTTCACGTAACTTGCCGCCCCCTTTGCTGCTTGATTTTCAACAGTTAACGAACCTGCGAACTCAATTTCCGATGGGATACAAACATTATGCCTGTCGATTACTCCGGAGTCGGAAATACCAAACAATCACCGGTGGGTCTCTTCACTCCCGCTCAGGTAATCTTAGGGTCGTTGAAAGAATTTGGCTGATCGATGCAAGAAACGATTCAAGCTGACGTAACCGCGTGGAATGCGATATCGGACCACCGAACCGGCAGTTCGGGAGATGCGGCGACCTCCGCTTGGCTCGCCGATATGATCGCCGCGACAGGAGCCACGCCGCGCATCGACACTTTTTCTTTTGATCGGCTCATCCCGCAGAAATGCTTCCTAACGATCGACGGACTCGACATCGACGGCGTGCCCTTATTTGATTGTCTTATTTCGCCTCTAGTCGAAGCCCCTCTCAATCCGCTGGACACAGGGCAAGGAATAGGCCTAACCACCTTCAGTCCGAGTGCCCAACATCCCGGAACGAGGGCATTGCTCGACGCGCGAGCGATAAACGCTCACCAGGGCATCGTCGCGATTTCCGAAGGCGGAACCCCGGGATTATCCCTTTTGAACGCCGATCACTTTCCCCAACCTTACGGACCTCCCGTTCTGCAGGTTGACGGGCGTCACAAAGATCGCTTGTTCAAAGCCGCTACAGGCGCGCCTACCGGTCGTATCGCGTTCGAAATCGAACGCAAATCGAGTGAAGCGTCCAATGTTCAAACGACCATTCGCGGAGCCGATCCGAACCTTCCTCCGCTAGTAATTATGACGCCGAAAAGCGCTTGGTGGACCTGTACGGCAGAGCGTTCCGGCGGCATCGTCGCCTGGCTGGCCTGCATTCGACACTTTGAGAACAATCCCCCACGGCGGGACATTCTGTTCACTGCAAACACTGGCCACGAATTGGGTCACACGGGTCTCGAGCATTACCTGCGGGAAAACAAGGGGTTGGGCGCTTCAGCACATGCGTGGATTCACCTCGGCGCAAATCTCGGCGCGATCGACTCGATTAGCCGATTTCAATTTTCCAACGAATACCTTGAAACGTTGGGCACCAATCACTTCGCGGCGGTCGACATCCATCCCGGCTCATCTACGCCCATCGGTACGCGCCCGGGCGGCGAGGCTTGCAACATTTACGACGAGGGTGGGCAATACCTATCCCTATTAGGGTCGAATCGCTGGTTCCATCACCCCGATGACAGGTGGCCCCATAGCATCGATTTGGATCGAACGACCCGAATAGCAAAAGCCGTCGTTCAGATCGCGAA
Source organism: uncultured Pseudomonadales bacterium (assembly GCA_963992075.1). Classification (GTDB taxonomy): domain Bacteria; phylum Pseudomonadota; class Gammaproteobacteria; order Pseudomonadales; family Azotimanducaceae; genus UBA11889. The sequence continues at coordinate 1,929 of CAXDSX010000295.1, forward strand.
GGAACTAGCCGCTTGAGTTTTCAACCGGCTGGACGTCCGAGCTAGAGCCCGCCTGCCTTACGAGCTTCGTCCCGAACTGCGTTGAGCATGTAATCCACAGAAGCCGCCAGTTCCTCATCCGAACAGGAGTTACATAATCCTCTGATAGGCATCGCGGGGGGAATCCCGTCAATCACGCTTTGCAGCAATACGTCCCTGCCTTTATCGAGTCGAGGCGCCCAAGCCTCCACATCGCCGAGGGAAGGCGCACCGGCTACCCCTCCTTGGTGACACGAGAAACAGTACCGAAGATAGGTTTCTTTGCCCATGTCGGTTTCTGCTTGTTCAGTGGATACCCCACAACCGACGAACAGCATTGGCATCAACAGATACGCCAGTCTCACAAACTCACCTCGAGTTAAACCATACCCAGCGCGCTGGAAAACGCGGGACAATACGCATCCAACATCGTTTTGTCCAAGAAAGTCGAACTCAAACTCGGGAACCGCATGGTACTTTAGGACCCGCCATCGCAGGTTGCCCACGTCCTCCGGTAACCAACTGAGCAATCGACCGAGACCTGCCTTAGGTGGATATCGGGATACCCCTCGCCATGCTACGATGCCCGGCCTCATCGCGAACCGTTCGACCGCGTCATCCAAGGCGACGATGAGTTTACGCAAGAAAACAGCAGGAAATCGCATGCCAGACTACAAAGTGGCGGACATCCAATTAGCGGAGTTCGGGAACAAAGAAATAGCCCTAGCAGAGAATGAAATGCCGGCGCTGATGGCGCTTCGGCATCGATACGCTTCGCAAAAGCCACTAGACGGTGCGAAGATCATTGGCTGCATTCACATGACGGTCCAGACGGCCGTGCTGATCCGCACACTCCGCGAGCTCGGAGCGGAAGTGCGTTGGTCGTCGTGTAACATCTTTTCGACGCAAGACCATGCGGCCGCGGCAATGGCCCAGGACGGCGTGCCCGTGTATGCATGGAAAGGTGAAACCGAAGACGAATACGATTGGTGCGTTGAACAAACCATCCTTGCGAACGGTGAGCCATGGGACGCAAACATCCTGCTCGACGACGGCGGCGATTTAACCAAGATGATTCACGAAAAATATCCTGCCATGCTCGAGCACATTCATGGAA
>CAXDSX010000296.1:0-3043 GCA_963992075.1 uncultured Pseudomonadales bacterium
TAATGATACGGCGACCACCGAGATCTACACCTCTCTATTCGTCGGCAGCGTCAGATGTGTATAAGAGACAGATGATTAACACTTCCGTCAAACTCCGACAGCGATCCCCCTCGACCACCATGCGGGCCAATCTGGGATCAACTGGCAACCGTGCCATCATGTATCCCTTCTCGGTCAACTCATCGTTCTCGAGCGCTTGTAACTCATGCAACAAGCGTTCGGCATCCTTAACGGCGCGCGGATCAGGTGGGTCCATGAACGGGAACGTCCCGACATCGCCCAAACGAAATGCGCGCATCTGCAGTACCACGGCGGCCAGATTAGTTCGCCTGATTTCTGGGTCCGTATACGGCGGGCGACTACTAAAATCAGCTTCGTCAAACAGTCGATAACAGACGCCTGGCCCAACCCGACCGCAACGACCCTGTCTTTGCTCTGCACTCGCTTGAGAAATCGGCTCTACAGGCAATCGTTGGAGCTTGGAACGAAAACTGTATCGGCTGATACGGGCTTCACCCAAGTCGACAACGTAGCCGATGTTGGGGACCGTAATACTGGTTTCGGCGATGTTCGTCGCTAAAACGATCCGACGCTGTTTCCCCGGCGCAAATATTCGCTGCTGTTCGCGTGGCGGTAACCGAGCGTATAGCGGTAGCACTTGGTATTGGTCACGAAAGTGCCGGTTGATCCATCGTGACCACTCAAAAATATCCCGTTCGCCAGGGAGGAACATCAAGACGTCACGTGGTCCTTTCTTTTTTTCGATACAAATTTCGGTAAGACAGGTTTGCAATGTCTCTTCAAGACTTTCACTCGCCGGCAAATATCTAGTTTTAACCGGGTATCCCCTGCCGCTCACACTCACAATCGGCGCGTCGCCGAAATGGTGAGAAAACGCATCAACGTCGATGGTCGCACTGGTTATTAGCACTTTCAGGTCGTTCCGACGATCGAGTAGACGCTTCAGGTAGCCCAACAAAAAATCAACGTTCAGGCTGCGCTCGTGGGCTTCGTCGACGATGATCGCATCGTAAGCATTTAAGTGGCGATCAGATCGAATTTCGTTCAACAACAGCCCATCGGTCATAATTTTGATTAAGGTGTCTTGGTTCCACCGATCGTCGAAGCGAACGGCATAGCCAACTTCGTTACCTAAAGAAACGGAAAGTTCTGTCGCGACGCGCTGCGCCACTGTCCTCGCGGCGAGTCGTCGCGGCTGGGTATGGCCGATCATGCCGCGTCTTCCCAAACCAGCTGTGAGACACGCTTTGGGAAGCTGCGTGGTTTTGCCCGACCCAGTCTCTCCGGCAACGATGACCACGGGGTGGGTCTCGATCAGGTCAGCGATTGAATCGCAATGCTCCGTTATCGGCAGGTCCGGGGCGTAAGAGACGGACGGAACCGACGACTCACGTCGAGCGAGTTCTTCGACGGATCGACTCCATCGCGTCTTAACACGATCACTAACTTTCTTGTTGTTGACGGCACGTGCAATATCACGGGCATCGCGCGCCATGACAGAACTGGGATCGAATGCGCGGGTTTTGACCATAGCGCACGAGTAATCCTCTCGTTAGAAGATCGATGGGACTTGGTTATTTGGACAGAAGATTCATGCCTTCTTCTAGGCCACGAATCGTCAACGGGAACATACGCCCCTCGACCAGCTCTTGGGTCATCGCAACGGACGTCGAATATTCCCAGGTCTCTTGCGGTGTCGGATTAATCCACACGATCTTTTCGTAAGCGCCCATAAACCGAGACATCCAAGTAGCGCCCGCTTCTTCATTCCAGTGCTCGACGCTACCTCCAGCATGAGTAATTTCGTACGGGGCCATGGTTGCATCCCCCACTATTACAACTTTGTAATCGCCCGCGTATTTATTGAGGATTTCCCAGGTCGGGATTCGTTCACTCATCCGACGACGGTTATCCTTCCACATCGATTCGTAAATAAAATTGTGGAAGTAATAACTCTCGAGGTGCTTAAACTCAGTTCTGGTCGCCGAAAAAAGTTCCTCACAAACTTTGACATGAGCGTCCATCGAACCGCCGATGTCAAAAAAGGTCAGAACCTTGATGGTATTACGGCGCTCGGGCCTTAATCGAATATCCAACATGCCGCCGTTGTGGGCGGTTTTACGAATCGTTGTATCGATATCGAGTTCATCCTCACGGCCCGTTCGAGCAAATTTTCGCAATCGACGCAACGCCATCTTAATATTGCGGGTACCCAGTTCCACTGAATCGTCCAGGTTTTTATACTGGCGTTCGTCCCATACCTTCTTCGCTTTCTTTTTCTTGCCTTTTCCCAGACCCCCAGGACCTTTCCGCCCATCTTGTTCTGCATCACCTTCGTCGCCCTCTTTACCTTCTTGGGCTTCTTCCTCCGCCTTTTTGGCCTCCTCTTCCTTGGCCTTTTGAAACGCCTCAATCAGCTTTTCAAGCCCGCCAAGCGACTCCAATTGTTCCAATTCTTCCGGCGTGAGCGATTTTTCAAATTCACGGCGGAGCCATTCATCAGGTATCAACGACTCAAGCATTCCGTGAAGGTCTTCCAGTCCTTTGAAGTACGCGCTAAATGCCCGATCGAACTTATCGTAGTTCTTTTCGTCTTTGACGAGACAGGTACGCGAGAGCAGGTAAAAATCGTCAATACTCGCGTAGACAACGCGAAATTCCATGGCCCGTAGTAGGTCCATGAGCTCCCGAATCGTTACCGGAAGTTTATATTTTCGGAGCGTCAGGAAAAAGTTGATGAGCATCGTTTCTTCAAACTCCTGTCTGGTATAGCCCCTGGTTACCCGCGACTATCGCGCCGATTCATAAACGCCAATCTTTCCAGCAAGTGCACATCCTGTTCATTCTTCACCAACGCACCATAGAGCGGCGGGATGGCTTTACTCGGATCTCTGTTGGTGAGAATCTCGTCTGGAATATCGTCGGCCATCAACAGTTTTAACCAATCGATGAGCTGTCTCTTATACACATCTGACGCTGCCGACGAATAGAGAGGTGTAGATCTCGGTGGTCGCCGTATCAT
>CAXDSX010000297.1:0-3040 GCA_963992075.1 uncultured Pseudomonadales bacterium
ACCGAGATCTACACCTCTCTATTCGTCGGCAGCGTCAGATGTGTATAAGAGACAGCTTCACGAATTGAGGTCGACGGGTGAGCGCGAAGTGCCGTCACGCTTGGTTGGCGAAACCGTAATGAAAGAACTTAAAAGAGTCGACGTCGTTGCTTATGTTCGGTTTGCGTCGGTGTATAGGGATTTCCAGGATGTAAGCGAGTTTCAGGACGAGATAAGTAAGCTCAAGCTGGAACTTGAATGACGGATTCGGCGGTGGATCGGTTATACCTCCGCTCGGCCATTGCGTTAGCCGAAAAGGGTCTCTTTTCGGTCACCATGAACAACCCCAGAGTTGGCTGCCTTTTGGTAAAGAATGGCCGGGTTGTTGGTCGAGGGTGGCACCGGGAGGATGGTGGCCCACATGCCGAAATTAATGCGTTAAATAACGCCACCGAAGACCCTAGAGATAGTACGGCTTATATTTCGCTTGAACCGTGTTGTTGGGAAGGGCGGACCTCAGCATGCACAACGGCGCTAATCGATGCGGGGATTGCTCGGACTGTGATTGCCGGAAGAGATCCTCATCCCCGTGTTGCTGGCGGAGGTGTACGAGCGCTGTCGGAAGCGGGAATCGAAGTGACGGAAGAAGATTTGTCCAAAGAAACGCAAGTGTTAAATCCTGGCCCGAGCATGCGTGCTGAACACAAACGACCGTTTGTTCGGATCAAAACGGCGATTTCGATGGATGGAAGAACGGCGATGGCTGACGGGCAGAGTCGCTGGATAACCGGTGAAGCAGCGCGTGCCGACGTGCAGTATTGGCGGGCTCGCAGTGCCGCCATTATCACCGGGGTTGGCACCGTTATCGCGGACGACCCTAGGCTTAACGTACGTGATCAACGCTTTGGCAATGCGGAGCCTATCCGGGTCGTCGTTGATACGAGGGGACGAACACCTCCAAAAGCCGCGCTTTTTGCGGAGAAAGGTCGGATTGTGATCGCTTGTTCGAAAGGGGTTGAACCTATTGATCGCGCGGAGATGTGGGAACTGCAAGATGGTCCGAATGTCGATCTGCCGATGCTTCTTGACGCCTTGTCGGAACTTGGTTGCAATGAAGTGCTTGTCGAAGCGGGTGCGACGTTAAACGGTAGTTTCTTGGAACAAGGACTTTGGGACGAAATGATCGTCTATATGGCACCACGCCTCATGGGTGAAACGGCGAAACCCCTCGCGGCACTTGGTTTCAACAGTATGGGTGAGACGGTGTCTGCCACCGTTAAATCAATAGAGACTCTGGGCCCCGACATTCGCATCATCTTTACGCCGTGACGTCGCCCAAGGTGGATCCGCGTGCGCGTAGACGTGCCCGTCGAGCCCTTCTGCAAGCGTTGTATCAAGCACAGCTCTCAGGAGCTGACGCAGCGGCGATGTGCAGTCAGTTCCGTCTAAGTGGAGCGCTCGATCAGGCGGACACAATTTTTTTTGATACCTGCCTGCATCAGATCCTCGAGAAGAGCAACAAACTCGATGAGGCATACGAACCTTTCTTAGATCGTTCAATCGACAAGCTTGGATACGTCGAGCGGGGCGTGCTGAGAGCAGGTACGTTTGAACTCCTGGAATGTGCCGACGTTCCATTTCGAGTCGTGATAAACGAATGGGTCGAGTTGGCCAAAATTTTTGGGGCAGAGCAGAGTTTCAAGTTCGTTAACGGTGTGCTGGATGCTGTCGCACGCGACCTAAGGGACTTGGACTGATGGACGAATTTGAACTGATCGAGGAAATTGTGGCGCTATTGGGAGACACGACCCAGGGAGAAGGCATCGTCGTGGGTCCAGGTGATGATGCCGCGGTACTGTCGATTGATTCGGACGAGCAACTCGTCGTAACCACCGACGTGCTAATTGAAGGGAGGCATTTCCCGTCAGAATCGAGAAGCGATCTGATTGGTTATCGAGCGATAGCGGTTAATCTCTCCGACCTGGCGGCAATGGGTGCTGAACCGCGTTTCTTGACCGTCGCTTTAACGCTGGATCAAGTTGAGCACGAGTGGATTCAAGGTTTCGCGAAAGGCATTGCTTTTTGTGCGTCGAAATATGGCGCTAAGATTGTTGGGGGAAATATTGCACGGGGGGCTCTCTCGGTGGCGGTCACCGCGATTGGTGTTGTTCCGGAGCGGCAGTGCTTACTGCGTTCGACGGCCCAGGTTGGCGATGACATCTACGTCACGGGGAGCGTAGGGGCTGCGTCCTCCGCGGTGAAAGAAGGCTTGAAAATTCCCTTGCTAGGACTGCACGAATTGTGGGCACAGAGGTTTGATGCGGTCGCTTGTCGCTACTTCATGCCGGAGCCACGGCTGCAAATGGGGATTGCGCTCAGGGACGTAGCCTCAGCGGCCATCGATATCAGTGACGGATTGGTGGCCGACCTTGGTCACGTTACTCGTTTAAGCGGTGTTGGAGCGGAGATCGAACTAGACCAGGTGCCCGTCTGGAAATCTTTGGAGCCAGGATTCGCGATTTCGGGGAGCGATGATTACGAACTCCTTTTTACGGCGCCGCCGAAGAGTTACGAAAGGATTTTGCGGCTGGCCACTGGTGTTGGTACCGACGTCTCCCGGATAGGAAAAGTTACAGCCGGTGACGTCGTGACCGTCCACGGTGAAGTTGATTCCGCTGATTTGCCAAAGGGATATCGCCATTTCTAAGGACTTCACCGCCAAATTGCTGAAGGATCCCTGGGTATTAATTTGTTCGGGCTTCGGTGTGGGGTTTATCCCTGGCATCCCCGGTACCTGGGGCTCTATTCTCGGTGTCGGTCTATGGTGCGTCGTGCTCAGCGAGTTGGAGCCCACACTATCAATTCTTGTGATTGTTCTCGCCATTGCCTTCGCGTGGTTCGCCATTGATCAAACGTGCCGTGCGCACAACGTGAAGGATGAACCAGCCATTGTCATTGACGAAATTGTGGGTCAATGGGTCGCGTTGTTACTGTCTCTTATACACATCTGACGCTGCCGACGAATAGAGAGGTGTAGATCTCGGTGGTCGCCGTATCATTA
>CAXDSX010000298.1:0-3035 GCA_963992075.1 uncultured Pseudomonadales bacterium
AATGATACGGCGACCACCGAGATCTACACCTCTCTATTCGTCGGCAGCGTCAGATGTGTATAAGAGACAGACTGAGGCTGCTGCTTGCCGCCCTCCTGGTCGCGGTTGGTACCGTGAGTGCAATCACATTTTTTGTCGACCGGCTCCATCAAGCATTGTTGGCCGAATCCACCAGTTTCTTGGCTGCCGATCGAGTCCTTTCTGGTAGTCAGCCGATACCCGATTCATTTCGTGACGGAGCGATTTCCCAGGGCCTCGTTATCTCCGATACGTTGTTATTCCCGTCGATGGTGTACGCCGAAACGTCCGCCGCGCGTAACCAGCTGGTGAGTGTCAAGGCGGTAAGCGAAACCTACCCGTTGCGCGGCACGTTGCGGATTGCCGATGAACCTTTCGCGACCGATCGCCCCACCGAATCCCTCCCCCAACGAGGAGAAGTTTGGCTCGACTCACGTTTATTTCCGTCCCTCGGCGTGGCGCTCGGAGACTTCGTTCAGGTCGGCTATGAAAAACTCAAGATATCCCGGGTCTTGACGTCCGAACCCGATCGCGGTGGCAGTTTTTTTGATCTAGGACCTCGCGTATTGATGCGCATGGCCGACGTGCCTGCAACCCGCGTCATACAACCCGGGAGCCGCATCGGCTACCGGCTCCTACTCGCCGGAGACGACCGCGCGCTGAGTGACTATCGAGAGCAATTTCGCGAACAATTTCTTGGCAAGTATCGCTGGCAAAGCATACGAGAATCGAGCCCGTCGATTGGTTCCGCGCTGGATCGAGCCGAGAGCTTCTTGTTGCTTGGGGGGTTGCTTGCCGTCATCTTAGCTGGCATCGCCGTCGCGCTCTCCGCAAACCGCTACGCGAAACGTCATTACGACCACGTGAGCGTCTTGAAAACGTTAGGCGCTACCCCAGGTGAGATCCAATGGGGTTACTTCGGCGTTCTTACTGTTCTAGGCGTGGTCGGCGTAGTTTTAGGTCTGTTGCTTGGTACGGGCATTCACTTGGGGATCGTACAACTCCTGGCAACCTATCTTCCGTCGAATTTACCATTGCCAGGTACTCGACCCCTTTGGTTGGGTGCTGCAACCGGATTCATATGCCTCATCGCATTCGCGCTGCCGCCGTTGTTGGCACTCAAGAACATCTCACCAATGCGAGCGGTCCGCCGCGACCTCAGCGTTACGACGACATCGGGCCTCATCACCTATGGGCTCGGGACATGCGGCGCGTTGACACTTCTCGTTTGGTACAGCAACAGTTTATGGCTGACTTTCTGGGCACTCGCCGGCGGTTTTTTAGTCTGTCTGGTGTTTGGCATCATCGCGACACTGTTACTGCGTGGTGGACGGCTAGCCGGAATGCAAGCCGGCAGTCTTTGGCGGCTTGCCCTCGCTGGGCTGCAACGGCGTCGACGAGAAAACGTCGCCCAGATCATGATCTTTGGTCTCGCCATTATGCTGCTGCTCATCTTGGTGTTGATACGAACGTCCCTGCTCGATGAGTGGCGCCAACAAATTCCCGAAAACGCACCCAACCATTTCGTGATGAACGTGACTCGCGACCAAGTCGACCCCATGCAGACGCTACTGGAAGAACACACGGACTACGAAGGCACGCTTTTCCCCATGATGCGCGGACGCATCGAGGCCGTGAACGAGATCCCTGTTCGCGATTATCAGCGCCGCAATCGTTCTGAAGATCGCGGAGGCCCTCGTTTATCGTCCGAGCGCAACCTTACCTGGACCAATGAACCGCCGCCTAACAATAAAATGATCACGGGTTCTTGGTGGCCCAAGGACACCCAAGAATCGCTCGTCTCGATCGAGCAGGGGTATGCGTTCGGTTGGGGATTACGGGTTGGCGACGAACTAACGTTCGACATGGGCGGTCTTAAGGTCGTTGCAAAAGTCGCCAATATCCGCAGCGTTGAATGGGATAGCTTACGGCCGAATTTTTTCATCATATTCTCTGAAGCAGCGCTAGCCGACGTGCCAGCAACCTACATGACGAGTTTCTATCTTGCTCCCGACCGCAAGCGCTTCCTGAACGACATCCTCAGTAACTATCCCACCATCACGGTCATCGAAGTCGACGAACTCATTAACCAGGTACAACAAATCGTTTCCCGTGTTACGCAAGCCGTCGAGTTGGTTTTGGTTCTTGTGTTGGGGGCAGGCGCTCTCGTGCTCATTGCTTCTATTCAAGCAAGCCGGGACCAGCGTATGAAAGAACATGCTTTGATCCGAACGCTAGGTGGATCGCGCCGACTCATCGCAGGATCACTTGCAAGCGAATTCTCTATCCTGGGACTGTTCGCGGGAGTTGTGGCCGTCGTTGGCGCCGAAATCACCGTCTACGCACTCGAATCTCAAGTGTTTGAGATGGCCTATCAAGCGAGGCCATGGTTCTGGCTGGTGGGTCCGCTCTTAGGCACCTTGATTGTCGTTACGGTGGGTTACTTAGGCACGCGGTCGTTGATCAGCACCCCTCCCGCAACCGTCTTGCGCGATCTCTGACCTCAAGGCTTGATCGCATGTTGGAGCGTTACCGCCGATGATGTTCCCCGAAGTTCCCAATTTGCACGCGCTAGGTGCCATGGCTCTCACGGTGCTTGCGCTCTGGGCCTTTACCCGTGATCGGTATCCGCTAGAAATATCCAGCTTCGGCCTGCTCGCGGTGCTTGCGGCCGGTTTCTCGATCTTTCCGTTCGGCGACCTCAAGCCAGCCGCATTTTTCTATGGATTAGGGCACGAGGCATTGATTGCCGTGTGCGCCCTCATGGTCGTGGGCCAAGGCCTGGTCGTGACCGGTGCCCTGGAGCCCATCGGGAGATATCTCGCCAAATTTTGGGGCTTGGCACCATCGCTGGCGCTATTTGTAACGCTCATCCTCGGCGGAGTGTTATCGGCCTTCGTAAACAACACGCCCATTGTCGTCTTATTTTTACCCATTTTGATCCTGTCTCTTATACACATCTGAAGCTGCCGACGAATAGAGAGGTGTAGATCTCGGTGGTCGCCGTATCATTAAAA
>CAXDSX010000299.1:0-3031 GCA_963992075.1 uncultured Pseudomonadales bacterium
TAATGATACGGCGACCACCGAGATCTACACCTCTCTATTCGTCGGCAGCGTCAGATGTGTATAAGAGACAGTCAATGTCCCCCGTATCCCAATCTACTGTCCGCAATACGCGTTCGTTGTCCAAATCGATCAAGTAAACGCCACCGTGGCTCTCGCCTTGACGGCTGCCACGAACGACGGACGTTGCAACAAGCGTAGTCATCGCAAGCATTTTTTCGAATTACTGCCTACGTAACAAGCATTCTTCCACCGCGACCCAAAGGGGGAAACAGGGACACCCGACTAGAAACCAAACGTTGGGTCGCTTCATGCGGACGCAAATGCTATTTCGGCGCAAAGACGGTCGAATAAAGAAGGATATTTGACCGGATTTTCGGGTAAAATTTTGCTGCACGAAAAGACCGAATGGTCGCCGGACTTATGTGAGGAATGTGATGGCAAACGATCGCAAGAATTCTTCGACGGGTCGCAATCTTTCGCTAGCAATATCGGCGGCGGTAGCAGGCACGGGCACGGCTCAAACAGAAACGGATACCGACGACGCGCGCCTCGAAGAAGTCATTGTGACTGCCACAAAGCGCGACCTGAAACTTCAAGATACGCCACTTTCCGTCACCGCCATAACCGATGACGAAATCACCCTGCAACGATTAGACAACTTCGAGGACTACGTTGGACAAATCCCCGGGCTTGCACTCAGTCAGCGTGAACCGGGAGCGAATTCGGTGATCATGCGAGGGTGTGCGGCCCAAGGCCTATCCTTCAGCGATTCCGCAACCACGTCCGTCTATCTGGATGAACAGCCGATCACTTCGGCCGGTTATAACCCTGATCCCCGTCTCGTCGATATCGCCCGCGTTGAGGCATTGGGCGGACCTCAAGGGTCTCTCTTCGGGGATGCCGCGCAATGTGGCACATTGCGGATCATCACCAACAAGCCCGACACCACGGCAAGCGATGGATGGGTAGACGTTTCGGGATGGTCGGTCTCTGAGGGCGGCGTTGGCACCGACGTGAGCGGTATGGTCAACATCCCGATGTTGGAAGACGGTAGCAGCCTATATCCGGATCTCAAAGCCGCCGTACGACTCGTAGGTTTTTACGCCAACGAGCCGGGTTGGGTGGATAACGTGTTAACGCCTACGCCAGGTCAAACGTCAACGAATAGCAACCAGGTCGCGGAAGACGTCAACTCGTCGGTGTGGTACGGCGGACGAGCCGGTCTCCGACTCGAGACAGGTGAGAACTGGACCGTCGACCTAACCGGAATTTACCAATACTACGAGATGGATGGATTCGGCGACGTCAGCTTGAACAAGCAGCACTTTGCCGATACGTCCGTTTTCCCGTCGTTCGGGCCTCATGACCAAGCCCGCTACACCGAAGATTACTGGGAAGACGAGTGGTATCAGATCGCCTTAACGCTGGAAGGGAACCTCAGTTTCGGCGACGTCGTGCTTACCACGGCCTATTACGACCGCGACAGTACCTATCTTGCCGATGCAACTTCGTATCTTCAGAATTTTCAACAAGTTGGCGACTACTTCCGTTCGTTCAACACGGGTAATCCATACTACGACACCGGCGGAATCTACGATTTTGGTGGCGACCCCATCGCAAACGACTTCGACGGGAGGCAGACCAACAATTGGGTGATCGAGGCACGCTACGCCACCCCAACCGACGGGCGTTGGTCCGCCATCGTCGGTGCGTTTTATAGCAAACGCCAAGTCGATGAAATATTTATGTCTAACGTCCAAGGCATGACTGGCACCGGGGCGTTCAATTACATCAACTACGCTGGTTACTACGTCGGCATTCCAATGAAGACCTCATCCAATAACTGGTGGACGGGAGTTTACGACAGCGACTTGCGGCAATCCGCTGTCTTCGGCGAAGTCAGCGTCGACGTCACCGAAAATTTCACGATTAAGGCCGGCGGCCGCTTCTACAGTATCGAAAATGATTACATCGTTATGAACGGTACGCTCATCGGTATGAATGGTGGCGTGCCCAACTGCACCATCGACTACTGTTATGCGCCAGGGGACCTCGGCGTCTCCGATGAAGATGGATTTGTCCCCATGGTCAATTTTTCATACCGTTGGGAGAACGCGTTGGTCTACGCCACCTACTCGGAAGGTTTCCGCCGCGGGGGCGCTAACTCCGCCCGACCGCAATCCGTGTTCGGCCCGGCATCTGATCTCTTTGACGAACCCGCAGGCACGCTTAACTCCTACGAATCCGACACCGTCATCAACCATGAAATCGGAGCGAAAACAGAATGGCTGGATGATCGGCTACGATTTAACATCGCGTTCTATCAAATGACCTGGGAAAACATCCAGGTTCAGGCCGAGGATCCCCAGGAAAATATTTTCACCCTGGGTATCGTCAATTTTCCCGAAGCAGACATCGACGGTGTCGAAATGTGGGTCAGTTGGTTACCCAACGCGAACTGGAGCATTGAAGCAACGATAGGCCGCAACGATGGCGAGCTTTCCCAAGCCCAGACGTTATTCGCGAACACACCGGGTGCGATCCCGGTGCCGGTCGGTACTGCGTTACCCATCGTTCCCGACGTAAAGCGTCATCTGAGAGTAATGTACCAATTGCCTCGAACCATACTCGGCGGTGAGCCGTACATTATGCTTCGTTACAACTACACGGGTGAGTCGGTCAATTCGTTGGCTGGCATTGAATCGATCTCGTTTTCGCCGCCGGTTGTACAGCAAGGCTCGTGGCGAACTTTCGACATTCAGGCCGGCGTGGAAACTGATGCGTGGAGCGCTTCTTTGTATATCGACAACGTCACGGATGAAAACGGTGAGTTATTTTTCAACAACCGTTTCGCGCAACAAAGGTTGACGGTCAATCAGCCTCGCAGTATTGGCTTCAGCTTTCGGTATAACTTGGGCGTTAGATAGGGGTCGGTTAGCCTAGCCCAGATTCCTGTCGTACTCCGGAGGCTGTCTCTTATACACATCTGACGCTGCCGACGAATAGAGAGGTGTAGATCTCGGTGGTCGCC
>CAXDSX010000300.1:0-3019 GCA_963992075.1 uncultured Pseudomonadales bacterium
ATGATACGGCGACCACCGAGATCTACACCTCTCTATTCGTCGGCAGCGTCAGATGTGTATAAGAGACAGGACAAATGCTGCCCGATGTGATCATGGGTTGTCTCGAGCAGGTCATGCCTGAATCTGTGGCGGCTGAGGGTGCTTCATGCATTTGGAATCCAGTGCTCATGAATGGTCCACAAACGGGAGGGGAGTTTGTAATCAATCCGATATACAACGGAGGAACGGGTGCGCGTTTTACGAAGGATGGTCTTTCAACCACCGCCTTTCCTTCAGGCGTACGGACTACGCCAACCGAAATCAATGAAGTGACGTCGCCTCTAATTTTTGGCAAACGAGAATTCCGTCAGGGTTCAGGTGGCAGTGGTCGTTATCGTGGTGGCTTGGGACAGATCGTTGAAATTCGACACGGTGGGGATAAACCGTTCTTCGTTTCCAAGATGTTTGATCGTATTGAGCACCCTGCACGTGGACGAGCGGGTGGGGAAAATGGTCGACCGGGTATGGTGTACATAAAAGACGGCGGTTCATTAAAGGGCAAGGGGAAAGACATTGTTCCTGCGGGATCTACACTCGTTCTCGAAACCCCAGGTGGCGGTGGCTTTGGCGACCCGTCCGAACGAAACGAAGTCGACATCAAGCGCGACGTGGAAGATGGTTATGTTTCCGGAAGCTCATAGGTAACACTGCGCCTTTTGCTCAGCTTGGTTGGGCGTCTTAGTCCCTATTAAGTCTCGTCATGTTGTTGGATCGGACTTGGGCGATGGATGCGGTTACAACGCTGCACACGCGCACGGTATGAGGTTTACTAGTTTTTTTGACATTCTTAGTCAACGGAGGTTAGGTTTGGCGCCATGAAATCTATTACGTTCCTCGCGAGTGTTTTGGTTCTCTCGTTAACGTCCTTCAGCGCAGAGGAGGAGGAGGAAGATCGCGCGTATGAGAAGTTATACGCCAACGGGCAATTGCAGATCAGAGGCATGTATATCGCTGGCGAAATGGAGGGAGTTTGGGAAGACTTTTACGAGAACGGAGAGTTACGTTCCCGAGGAAACTATATAGCGGGAAAACAAACTGGACCCTGGGAAGCGTACTACTCGAATGGTCAGATGCGAGGAAGAGGAACGTTACAAGCGGGCAAGCGACAGGGTCTAGAAGAAAGGTACTACGAAAGCGGCCAGTTGCTCTCGCGAGGAAGCTATAACAATGGTCAGTTTGACGGCCTTTGGGAGGCTTTTTACTCCGATGGCAAGTTGATAAGCCGTACAACCTATGTAGACGGTAAACAAACAGGCACAGCGGAATATTTCGACATTGTTCCCGTGTCGTTCTCCAGTGACGATAGTGATATCTATGTGGTGACGGCTGAATCACTCAACGTTCGTTCGAGCCCCGGTGGTGGTGTCGTAAGAGCACTGGCGCGTGGCGAGAGCGTGACGGTGACTTCAACAAGAGGTGAGTGGTCGCGTTTAAGCGACGGAAACTGGGTCGCCTCAAGCTTCATCACCAAAGTCCAATAAGATAACAGTCGACCGGTTGTGCTCGTTATTCGGTGACGATCGGCGAACCAAAGATCAAACGATTTTGATCTAGATCCTCGACTACGAAGTCTCGGAGATCGTAGTTGGGTCCATCCGTAATCCCACGGACGATGGTTGCCCCTTTGGTTTCGAATTCCTCAAGAAGTGCGTCCACGTTATCGACGTAGAAATATACGTCTGACTCAATGCGTTCTCTTTGGGTCAGGTAAAGCTCGCGGCGTCTAATCTGGATATGGAGATCAATACTGTCCCTGGTGAGAATTGCGTAGACTCCCTGATCCTCGTGTCCGCCAGGTTTAAAGATCCCGTTCGGGTTCTGGAAACCGAGTTTTTGGCAGTAATATTCAACCGAATCGGCGACACTTTTCGCCCCTAAAACCGGGGCAACCGACCAAACCATATCCAATCTCCTTAGCGCGAATCTTGGTAAGAGTACGATTATAGGAAGCTCTTGTGGTTAGCGTTACCTGCTGGCACTTCTATACCCTCGTTGCCCCATCAATGGCGACATGAAATACGCCACAGGGACGTCGGCTCGACCGCCGGCTTGCATAGTTCTGAGCGTTGACGACCCTTGATATAGTTCTGATCGTTGCGAATGGGTTTGATTTTGAAGCATCGGCGTACACGAGTGATCCCAGACCACGAGAAATATTTGAATCTGTCTACGCGCAAGAGGAACGGGAGTTTCGTCGATACGCCCGTTTGGTTCGCGTGGGAACGGGAAACCAGCAACTACTACATGTTCTCTATGAAAAATGGGAAAAAAGCCGGGAAAGTGAAGCGGATAAGAAATTTCCCCGATGTGAAGGTCGCTACGTGTACCTTCTCCGGCCAACTAAAGGGCGACTGGACTAATGCGAGAGCGGAGCTAATTGATGACCTGCAACAGACTGAGTTCGCGTACGCGCTTTTGCGGAAGAAATACGGACTGAGTTTCCGAATTGGCAATATCTTTTCCCGGTTAGTCGGAAATTACCGGCGACGCCAAATCATCAAGGTCGATGTTACGGAACATGTGTTTGTTGAGTCGACCTGAGCATGAACGTCGCCGGACATTGTTCACGATCGCTGCGTAATCCGCGTCGTTTTCTCTACGTATAACGATAGAACAACAATATCTTTTGACAAATCTTTCGGAAGCTCTATAGTCCGCGCTTCGCCGATTTGAACCAGCCAGCGGGCGTGTAACAAATTCAGCTAAAACGGTTGAGGGGCTGCGAAACCAGGCAGTTCCGTCATGGCTCATCGATTTAGATTAACTCGCGTTCGCGTGGCACGTGGTTTGCTGCGTATTCGCCCATTTGAGGAAAGATATGAAGCAGATACTCGCCATCGTGTTGGCGGTATTCTTGGTCCGTGTCGGCTTTGCCGACGACACCATGAACGTAACCGGGAACTCTGGACAATCAGAGGTTCCGGCAAGAATCCTGTCTCTTATACACATCTGACGCTGGCGACGAATAGAGAGGTGTAGG
>CAXDSX010000301.1:0-2982 GCA_963992075.1 uncultured Pseudomonadales bacterium
ATATTAAATGGTATAGATTTGACTGATTCGGTCCAATGTTCGCTCCAATGGATAACCCCGTGTTTCCGGATTCCTAGGCGTTTAGGTGGGGGTAAGCAATCTAGAAATCCGACGGTTGTGCTCTTTTTTTCTTGCGCTTCTTGTTACCTTTGTGTCGAGTGGTCTTTTTAGGAGGGGATGGTCATGGCGACAGAATTGACCGTGGAGCAAAAACGCCAGTTCTTTAACGACGGGTATATCGTGATAAAGGGCGCGGTATCTGACGACCTGGTTGATGCTGCGCGAGCACGCATCAAGGCAGCGAAAAAGGGTGAAAGCCTGGCGCCCGCTGAGGAACTGACCAACCTGGTGAATAAATCGAACGTCACCCCGATCTTGACCGAAGCGATGGGTGTGTTCGATCCCCCAAGCCTTTGTCACGTCGGGGTCATAAAACGAAGTGAGCCACGTGACCACTTTACGCCGCTTGGTTATCGGGACAGAGACCTACCGTATTACGGCCACGGTATGCATGCGGAAGGACTCTTTACCGTTGCGCCTCCGCAAGAACCTTCGGAAGACAAGCCCGAGGAGATTTATCGGCGTCTGATCGCGTCCGGACCCAGGGGCGACATCGGTCGTTCGGCCGACGTCATCGGCTCCAATACTGATCCACTATTCCAGGATCCGGACATGAGCTTGGCGGTTGGCAGCTTCACGGCGTTTGTTATCGTCGCGTTGAATGACCAGACGCGAGGAGGGGCTGGTCAGACAGCGGTCGTGCCCGGAGGGCATCGCATCCTTGAGGCGTACTACCGTTGGCAATTTGAGCAAAATGGCTGCATCGGACCAGAAGGTCCGGGATGGCCACGCTTCGACTACGAAACGCCAAACCGGGCAGGGCACGTATACCTACCCCAGGCTGTGCAAGAGAAGCTGATCGAGCTGGATGACGAACCGGCGGAGACAACGCCAGATGGTCGACCGTGGCCTCGCCCGACGCAGATCATGATGGAGCCGGGTGATGCGGCGATTACGATTTTTCAGATGCCCCACACGGGAACGCGCAACGAATTCGGGACCGAATCCCGCAAGAATATGATCTTTCGTATTCGCAACAAGCGCCGGCAGCCCGACAAGGTCGTGACCGGGGTCTCGGATCACCCGGATCGCGGCATGATGGGCGAGTGGCTCGAATACGAGGAAGGCAACGATCCCTGGCAGCGTTCCAAACATGCACTCACGCACATGTGGGAGGAATGGGATGGCATGGGTGACATTGTCGAGGAGGAGCAACCGAAGCTAGCGCCCATCGACTTCAGTCTCGCAGGTTGACCTATGGATTTCACGGGTTACCTCAATTATTCGGGCGAGACCGACAAGGCTCCGCCTCAGCTAGGCATTCCGGCGACGATTCACGACGCGCGTGCGGATCTTGGCGTCAAGGGCTCACCTGAAGATTCGACGGACGTGCTGCTAGATGGCAACGGTTTTTTGCTTGTTCACGCCCCTTCGGCCGTCAACGACTGGGCCGATGCTGCTGAGGTGACGCACGTCTACTACTCGGAGTCGCTGGCGCTGGCCCGAGCGTTGCTTCCGTCCTTCGACGTGATGCCGATTAACAGTCATACCTTTAGGAATGAAGAGATCAAGGAGCACTATTGGGTCGAGGGAATTCAGTACGGTCCGTGCGCTGAGTTCGTGCACAACGACTATGCCGATTTCGTGACGCCAGACCGCAAGAGGGTCGAGAAAACGTTTGTTGAAGTGATGGATATGCCAACCGATCGGCGAGTGATCGGCATCAACATCTGGCGGTCCGTGACAGACTCACCACTCGAACGATTTCCGCTTGCCGTTTGCGATCGAACGTCAAT
This sequence comes from uncultured Pseudomonadales bacterium, assembly GCA_963992075.1. Classification (GTDB taxonomy): domain Bacteria; phylum Pseudomonadota; class Gammaproteobacteria; order Pseudomonadales; family Azotimanducaceae; genus UBA11889. The sequence goes on from CAXDSX010000301.1 coordinate 1,857, forward strand.
CGACCCGGACGACCTGGTATATGAACTAAACCCCAATGCGCCTAAACCGTTCAATGCCCACTATTGCCGCCCGAACCCGGACCAGCGATGGAATTACTACTCGCAACTTGCTAAAGACGAGGCGCTGGTATTTACCACGTATGACTCGATGCCTGGAGGCGGAGAATTATTCCGCCCGACCTTGCACACGGCGGTGCAGATACCCGGTACCGAGGGTGGCACTCCCCGCGTCAGCGTTGAGGTACGATTTTTCGCGTATCAGTGAGCGTATTGGCGGACCCATCGCTTCTGGGTTTGAACAAGCTTTTTCTTGCAGTCCATGGTCAATCGGATCAACGCGATATCGATACGACCCCTATCTTGGTGCCCGCGGTTTTGACCGGGAGAGCGAGCTCCAGTTGACAGGCGGTTTAGCGCGTAGTCTTAATGCATTGGCGTAATACACGGGGATCACCATGACCTTCTGGGTCGGCACAGAGAACGGACTTTTCGAAAACGCGGAGGAACCGGTCGCTGCGATGGAAGGCCGCAACGTATCCGCACTTACCCCGAACGGACATTCGATTTGGGCGATTGTTGACGATCACAGTATTTGGCGATACGACGATGAGTGGCGTGAGCTTGGACAGATCGGTGACTTTGAAGTCCACTGCCTTCTTGCAAGCGAAGATGCGCTCTTTGCGGGCACCTTTGCGGCTCACGTGTACCAACTCGTGGGCGATACGTTTTCCCTGGTTGACGGCTTTGAGCGATTGGAAACACGAAATCAATGGGGAACTCCTTGGGGTGGACCTCCGTCGACAAGAACTATGTGCCGTGATGGCAACGACGAGATTTATGCGAACGTTCATGTCGGTGGTCTTGCGCGGTCGGCGGATGAAGGACGGACATGGACCCAAGCGCCACTAGACATTGAGGTGGACGTGCACGAAGTGCATCACGACTCCGAGGGTTCAGGCGCGCTCATGATCGCGGCGGCAAGGGGCTTTGCGTCGAGCCACGACGGTGTGGAATGGCGTTTCTACAATGAAGGTCTACACGCACACTATTTACGTGCCTGTCTCTTATACACATCTGACGCTGCCGACGAATAGAGAGGTGTAGATCTCGGTGGTCGCCGTATCAT
>CAXDSX010000302.1:0-2978 GCA_963992075.1 uncultured Pseudomonadales bacterium
CGGCGACCACCGAGATCTACACCTCTCTATTCGTCGGCAGCGTCAGATGTGTATAAGAGACAGGGTTAAACGTCGACTTCATCACCCGTTTAATTTCTTGTTGGCCAATCGCTACCGATCGGGGTCGGATTATGTTGGTTGGCATAGCGATGACGAACGGGATATGGGATCGCGTCCGGTGATTGCTTCAGTGAGCTTGGGTGCGTCGCGCGTATTTCGGGTACGTCCAAGATCGGGCGGCAAAAGCAAAGACTTGTTGTTGCAGCATGGGTCTCTTTTGGTCATGTGGGGAGACAGCCAAGGTTTGTTCAAACACAGTGTTCCGAAGACCGCTCAACGAGTGGGCGAGAGAATTAATTTGACCTACCGGTACGTTAATCAGTGAGACGAACAACCAACGCGTGCCTCACGCGTGCTAACAGCTTAGGCCTTGAGAGCACGGCGGAAGAACTAATCGAGGTTTCGAGTGTTGAAGAGTTGATGAAATCGCTTGCGGAATCGCCGTCTGCGACGATTCTTGGTGAAGGCTCAAATGTGGTCTTGCATCGCCACATAAAGGGACGAGTGATTCGCGTGCGAATACGTGGAATCGCGCTAAAGCGTGTCGACGAGAGTGTCTACCGTGTCCGGGTCGGAGCGGGAGAACGCTGGAACGAGCTCGTCCGGTCCCTACTGGGTCGGGGTATCCGAGGTCTCGAAAATCTTTCGTTAATACCCGGATCGGTCGGGGCGGCACCGTATCAGAATATTGGCGCGTATGGACGAGAGTTAGGCCCCATCGTTGAAAGTGTTGAAGTCATTGATCGACTTGAAATGGCTATCAGAACTTTGTCAGCAACAGAATGCGAGTTTAGATACCGCGATAGTGTTTTTAAGACCGATGATCCCGGTCGTTATGTCATCACACACCTGAATGTGATTACCGGGGATCAGGCGATAAATAGTAGTTATCCAGATATCGACACGGAACTAGGCAGGCTTGGTTACGATCGTTCGAACCCCATTCACGTGGCCAATGCAGTAATCAGAGTACGACGTCGAAAACTTCCCGATCCAAGATTTATCGGCAACGTCGGTAGTTTTTTTAAGAACCCGCTGCTGTCGTTGAGGGCTTTCGAGCAATTACGCGGAAAGATCGATGTACAAGGATTCGAAGAGGGGAAGTTGGTCAAGGTGTCTGCAGCCCGCCTTATTGACGCGTCAGGGTGGAAAGGTTTTCAAGATGGGGCGGTCGCAGTTTGGCACCGTCAGCCATTGGTATTGATTAACATGGGCGGCGCAACCGCTTCAAATGTACTCGGGTTAGCGGAACGGATAGTCGAAGACGTTCAACGGCGTTATGGCGTCACGTTGGAACGGGAGCCGATCGAATTAGGACGTCCGTGATGTTTTAGTGGTCAGTCGCTGTCCGCCTGCGCCTGCAATTGTTGCCGCCTAATTTCCCTGGGATCGTTCGACGCGCGTTGCGTTTGCTCGTCGACTGCATTGGCGTCGTCATCGTTGCTTGTCGATGAGCGTTCTTCTGCTGTTGGAGGATCGCTGTCAATGACGTTGTCTTGAAGATCTGTCGATTGAGCTGCAGGAACGCTGTCCGAGTCGTCTGTGGTGCTTGCTAGCTCCGAGGATTCCGACTCTGAGGTGCTGGTTTCCTGTTCGTTCACGTCACCGTGTGGCGGGGAAGTGTCGGACACGCGATTTTCATTAAGAGAATGTTCATCCTCTAACGTTTGGCTCCGGGGATCGTTCGTTGCCCTATCGGAGGAGGAAGGGTCGACTCCTATTTCATCCGGGCTTGCCGCGGATACACCCTCACTTTCGACCTTCTCGTCGAATGATGTAGAGCTGCTTAGACGGTCGGCTTCGTTGCCAGTTTCCGCGTCCAGCTTATCTTGGATTATGGGCGCGTTAGCGTCTGCGATTTGTCGTTCTTGAGACGAAATGTCTTGAACTTCCGTTTCGCGATTATTGGCGTCGTCAGCGCGTTGGCTGGACCGATCTCCGAGTGTGGCGTCTATCGACGATTGTTCTTTTGGCACTGCGTTGGAATTCCGAACATCCGAACTATCGGCGGCTGAATGTCGATCGCGTCGCGGTTTTCGTTTGCTTTCATGAATTTCGCTGGCGGTTGCCGGGCGTGCGCTGTCTTGGGAACCCCGTTCTTGGCTCGGCTCTTCGCTTGAACTCCTAGAGCGGCTCGCGCGTGCTGGCTGCCTAGGTTTTGAACTCCCCGAGGACCTATCGTTAGAACGTTGACGGTCTTCGCCAAGCTCGCGACCCCCGTCGACCGGCGAGTCACCAGACCGGCGCGGGTCGTGTTGTCTTCGGTCACGACCACTGGAGCGATTACGGTTTTGCCTATCATCTCGTTCTTCACCACGAGGTTCTCTGGTATCCGTTCTCCTCGCCCTCGAATTTGGACTTCGATTCCGATCTCTGGCGTTTGCCCGACTCGGGCTGCCTGCCTGTCGCCTTTGCTGAGTTTGTCTGCCGCGCGATTTGGGAGCGGTCTCCTCATCGTCTCCAGCCCAAAAAAGGCTACGCACAAACCGTCGAAAAATGGACGGACGCGCGTCGGGGACTTTTGCTTTTGGAGATGGACGTGCTCTTGATGAAGGCTTCGGCCTCGGACTGCTAGGTTCGATTGTTCCGACGGCGGCCTTTTCGCGAGGTGGTTGTGATCGTTCCCGCCCTTGCGGCATTTCAACCTCGGTGGCGGTGGCGGTGGCGGTGTCGGCGAGCTGATAACTCCGGACCCCGACTTCGTCATTTACGTTGTCGTCTCGAATTCGTTGGACTTCGTAATTAGGCGTTTCAAAAGACGCATTAGGAACTATAACCAGGTGCGTCGTGGTTCGTGCCTCGATTTCGGCAACATCGGCTCGTTTTTCGTTCAATAGATATGCCTGTCTCTTATACACATCTCCGAGCCCACGAGACCGAGGCTGATGTCGTATGCCGTCGTCTGCGTGAAAAAAAAA
>CAXDSX010000303.1:0-2974 GCA_963992075.1 uncultured Pseudomonadales bacterium
TGGTCTCGGAGATGTGTATAAGAGACAGGTCCAAGGTTGGCATTCGGATTTCCCCTATCTCTGGGGAATAACGCGAAAACGAGGTGACGATCAGCGGATTCCAAAGGGCATGTCTGGCGACATCTCCATGGGAGTCCAGCGAAATATATGCGTCTCAGAATTTACGCGTGAGAACGGGGCGACTTGTTTCAAACTCGGGACACACGTCCTCAATTCAGGGCCGCCCGAAGAATGGGGAACCGGTTCAATATATGCTCAGCGAGGCCACCGCGAGGCGCACGGACTTCCTTATGATGGACCCGAAGCAGACATCATTGAAGCGCCGGGCGGGAGCATTATCCTGTACGACGCAAGAACGTGGCACCGCGCCGGAGTGAACCGCACCGACCAGCGTCGGGCTGCGATATTGCAAGCGATGACCCCTAGTTTCCTGATGCCCTTCGGCGACACTAGCATGCCCTACAAACAGTTCATGAAGGGACCCATCATTGACCAATTATTGAAACGGGACCAATCAGCTTTTGCCGAACTCATGGTCCACAAAGTGATTGGTCCTGGGGGCATGGGTGCTATCACGGTCGATAAAGAACTGACCGCCTTGTTCCAAGCATAAATCTACCGACGTAACGAGAAAGAAACCGTCAGCAAACAAGGCTCAGTGGCCCTTTCATCACTCACAAGTCGAAACGGACCCGTCGACGAGCGTGATCGTACTCGTCGACCTACCGAGTACGGCGTTCGTGGGGTCGCTTAACCGCAAATTTAGCGTTTCCGGGTTTTCGTCATCGGCATCGGCAATGAGGCCGACCGAAATATCACCCTGAGTGTTCCCTGAATTAATCGTTAGCGTACCGGAGGTCTCGACGTAATCGGTACCCGCCAACGCGGTTACTGCCTCAGTCCGATACGCTAATGAAACGTCGTCGCTCAGCGCGCGGCTAAGGGACACTGGGACCGTAGCAGTACCACCGCTCTCTGAAACCGACACATCGTCGACGTACGCGGCTATTCCCGGGGCTACGGCCGTTAAAAACGAACCTTGAATAGTGGTGAACCCCGAACCATTCGCATCCTCTATCTCGATGCCATCAAACTCGACTTGAAAAAAGTAGTCTCCAACAACGAAGTGGCCGGACAGGTCAACTCCGGCACTCGCTCCCCCTTCGGTCAAAAAAGAAGCGAGCTGAAGATCAAGCGTTGATCCGGTTGCGCCGCCGCCGCGAAACGTGAGGAGTTCGCCACTAAACTCGTTCTCGGTACCTTCCACCGCCGTACCTCCCGCCGTGATGAGTGTCACGTTGATGGCCTGTGTTGGTGTCGTGAATTGAACCGCTGTTCCCGAAGATTCCCATTCGACGTTTATCGCGGTCTGGACAACGCGTTCGCCTTGGCTACGAACACCATCCGTTCCGTCGTACAGTTTGAGACTGATACTTGCAGTACCCGATGATCCCGCCGAGGGAACGCTGTTAATCGCCAAACTGATCGACGGCGATTTTCCACCGTCGTCGTCGGGCGACAATAGGAAGTTCAGGTTATTGACATCAATAGCCCCACCAATCAGGTTGGCCGTCAATATTTCATCCGTCGTCGTCGGATATAACTTATGCACGTTGGCAATACCGTCGACGTAGTCGGTCCACGCGATACTCCCAGTCTTCAGCCGAAACCCTTCCGTGTCGATCGGGCAAGCAATCGTCTCGATCCGACTCGAAAGATAAGATTCGATGTCACTTGCCTCACTACGCGACGCCGAACCACTCAATGCCGCCGAGATGAGTGTGTCACCTCGGAATCCGAACAAGTATCTAAGGATCAAGAGGCCGTCTGTTAACGCATCGGTTTCGCTATCACCGTCGACGTCGAGTTCAGCCGCGTTCGTTAGCAAGAAGTCACGCACAACTTCTGGGGACGAACGCGACGCGCCCAAGCCAGTCGCGCCACTGGTGAGCGTGGACCCAGAAAAACCGAACAGGTGACGCAATATCAGCAACCCATCAGTCAATGCGCCCGTTTGCCCATCTGAGTCAATATCCAAGTCGAAGTTTTCGGCGTTGCTAAACCAACTAATACCCACTGCCAGCAACGAGATGACCGCTAATTTTCTCGCGTCAATCCTCACGTTCTATCGCCCCAAAAGGGAACTTGGTTCAGTCAAGCACATAGGAAGCTTTTTAGCGGTTCATCAGCCATTAGAACTGTTTTCTATTCGCCGTTATTGGTGTGCTCCAACAACCAATCATAGAGTGCGGGATTGGTGTACGTCTCGGTCCAACTATCGTGATCCGCGTCCGGGTAGACGGTGAACTTCACGTTACAACCACCCGAGCGGAGGAGTCGAACCATTTTGACGGAGTCGGAAACGGGTATCACCGAATCCATGGCACCGTGAAAACACCATACGGGTAAATCCTTGAAATTGGCGGGATTCACAAACCCGAACGGCGGACACACAGGCGCTATGGCAGCAAGCCTTTCGTAAAGAATGTTGGCCAACTGCCATGTGCCACTACCGCCCATACTAAGACCCGACAAATACAGCCTCGATTCATCCACGTTGTAGGTCGTCACGACGTTTTCACACAGTGCTTTCAAAGCGATCGGATCCCACCAATCGTTTTCTGGGCACTGCGGACAGACCGTCACAAACGGTATGTCGAGGCCATCTTCAATATGCTTTGGTAGTCCGGTCGCCGCCAGTCGCTTGAGATCGGACCCTCTTTCCCCTGCCCCGTGAAGAAAGAGAAGTAGAGGGTGCTCCTCCCCGCGCTCCGAATATCCGTTTGGAAAGTATGTGCGAAAAGGAATTTCCACCTCTTTCTTGATCTCAACCGTTTTGGCAAAGGTCTTCTCGTGATGGTCCATTGCAGTTTCCCCTTTTCGGCTAAGGTCTATCGCTCTTCGTCCCAACGACCGGTCTAACGGCTGTCTCTTATACACATCTGACGCTGCCGACGAATAGAGAGGTGTAGAT
>CAXDSX010000304.1:0-2943 GCA_963992075.1 uncultured Pseudomonadales bacterium
CAGAAGACGGCATACGAGAGCAGCCTCGGTCTCGTGGGCTCGGAGATGTGTATAAGAGACAGACAATCGACATCGCACTTCGTGTCGTTGCCCGCCACCTCAATCCTTATCAACTACCGTGGTTACGGAGACAGCGGGGGCAACCCCGGCCAGATCGGGATGTTGGCCGATGCCGAAGCCGTCGTCGATTTCGCCCAAGCGGCGTATGGAAAAGAACGACCGCTACTCGTATTCGGACGCAGCCTGGGCAGCGTCATCGCCGTTCACACCACCGCCGAGAAACACCCCGATGCCTTGATCCTAATGAGTCCATTCCGAAGTGTGGCCGACGTCGCCACGGTCCGATACCGGTGGATACCCGCTTCAACGATTCGTTGGATGCTTCGCCATCCGTTTGACGTCACGAAAGCCATCGATGAGTTACCAAGTCGGGCATTGATTATTCGAGCCGACGACGATCGCGTCATTCCACCCAGGGAAACCGATCTTTTCATCGCTCGACTTAAATCGCGACCGGCCGTTGCCCGATACGTGGGTCAACACAGTGAGCCACTGTCGCATCCTGATATATGGCAACCATTACATGCCTTTGTGACGAACATCCACGGCCAATAGAACGGTCCGGGAGATCCTCGACGAACCCTTTGCAGAGCGGCTAACGAGTGTTCCAGCCATTGACAGCCATCAAGCGCCCAAACAGAATTTTCTCGGATAAGAAACTGGCGCTCACCATTTAGGGGAGGACAAAGTGGGACGGATCATTACATCCCTGCTCATTTCTTTGTGCATCACGCATGCGCCGTTCGCCGATGGATTGACTCCCGACATAACCCGACTAAAGCAGCCACGCCCCCAAAGCGTTCTCTTTATCGGCAATAGTTATCTGTACTACAACGACAGTCTGCACAACCATTTCAAACGAATGGCCAACGAAAATTACCCGGGTTATGAGGGAAGTCAAAACGTAAAGTCTTCGACAATTGGGGGGTCAAGACTCAAGCACCATAACCTTGATCACTTGCTGGAACCGAAAGCCATTAGCTCCATCAAAAAGTTTGATTTAGTCATTCTTCAAGGCGGAAGCGCTGAAGGATTGTCGAAAAAAGACAGAACGGCATTCGCCAAAATAGCCAAAGAGCACATCAAAAAAATAACGGCCAATGGTTCTCAAGCCGCTTTGTATATGATTCATGCGTATATCGAACCGCACGAAAATTTTGATCCCAATCTGATTGGTTTGATCGAAGAAATGTACGTGGCTGCTGGGAATGCGAATCAAGCGCTTGTGATACCGGTCGGGTTAGCTTTTGAAAACGCGTACCGACACAGGCCCGATATAAAGCTTCATAACCTTGACGGTACGCATCCGTCACTATTGGGCACGTACTTAGCGGCATGCACAGTGTTCGCTAGCGTTTTTGATGAATCTCCCGTTGGTTTGAAATACGACTACAACGGGCGTGTCAGTGCCAAAGACAGATTATTTCTTCAAGAAGTGGCGGAATCTACCGTCAGTAATTTCTATCACTCCTCTTAAGTAGGCCGTGGATGGGAGTCAATCCCCAAGGTCCATGAAAGGCCCGACCGAGGGGTAAGAAACACTTAACACTGGGATTCGATCGGTGTTCCATATTGGTACAATGCTCTAACGGACGCACTTTCTCCGAGGCCTTCGATAGTGGACGCTAATCTTTCGACATTTATAGGAGATGCAGTACGCGCAGGCTCGAATAAAGAGCAAATTGAGCAAGCTTTGACCGCAGCTGGGTGGCCAAAGGAACAAATCGCCGATGGATTACGATCGTTTGCCGACGTCGATTTTATCGTTCCAGTGCCTACTCCTAAGCCACAACTGTTGGCCCGCGACGCTTTTCTCTATCTCGTTATGTTTACGACGCTATACGTGAGCGGTTTCAACTTAGGGGCCCTGCTATTCCAATTCATTGACCTAGCGCTCGCTGATCGTCTTGGGCAAGAAGAATTAGCCATACTGGGCTTCATCCGTATGTCGACCGCTACGCTAATTGTCGCTTATCCAGTCTTTATTTCAGTGAGTTACTACACCAACCGAGGCCTTTTATCCGACCCCATAAGACGGACTTCGCCTGTGCGACGTTGGTTGACCTATCTCACCCTGTTCATCGCTGCGTGCGTTATCACTGGGGTCTTTGTAACGGTGGTCTATACCTTATTGTCGGGAGGTCTTTCCACCCCCTTCCTCCTAAAAACGTTGGTCGTAGGAGTCATCTCAGGCGCTATCTTTGGGTACTACCTATGGGCCATTAGGGAGGATGATAAGGCGTTGGCCATATGAGCATTAACCAAATCGTTTCTTGGACTACTTCCTGCGTGGTCGCCTTAGTTCTGATTATCAGCATCGTGATTTCGGGTTCACCCAGCGAGCAACGTTTGATCCGGTTAGACGAGCGCCGAGTCGAGAATTTAGTCCGGCTCTCCGCGGCATTTGATGATTACTGGGAAGAACGAGACTCACTCCCGGAAGAGATCAGTGAGCTTTTGGATGGACGTCGACTCTCTCGCATGCCGTCCGATCCACAGACGGCGTTGGCTTACGAATACGAGCGGTTAGACCACGACACCTATCAACTTTGCGCCACCTTCGACAGGCCCTCCCCCAACCAACGGGAAGAGGACTTCTGGGTACATGACGCAGGAAAACACTGTTTCTCTTTTGTCCAAGCAACCGCGGAAAACGATTGATGCCACTTGGCCAAAAGAGACGTTCATGCGCTCAATCGAACGTCCGCTCGAGATGAAGATTTGTGGGTATCTGTTCTAGCATGTCTGCTGTTCACTATCTGGTCGCGACGTCGACGTAACTATGCTCACAACGAACGAGGGTTCGTGTATGGAGAGTGCTCAGCCGGTTCTTACAGTCAGATCTGTCGATCAAGCCGTCGATTGGTACTGCAACTTTCTGGG
>CAXDSX010000305.1:0-2916 GCA_963992075.1 uncultured Pseudomonadales bacterium
CACGGGTTTGGATACGGATATTTAATATCTTCGTTGGGGTTTTTTGAAGGAAGAATTTGACGTAGTCTCGTGCGATATCGATGGCGAACGTTTTGCTGAGTACGCTCTCAGCTGTGGCGAGCAGGACCCGCGCTTTACTGACCCTTCACACGCTGACTTTCAGGCACCGCCGACCTTTGTATCTACCCTGGTTGGAGGCCGTTCTCTACCGGTCGACTTTCCGCGATTGGGTGGTGTAGGCATGGACGCGGGCAAAGGGGTTGAATGGATGGCGCCAATTCGGGCGGGGGTGACGCTCACCGGAAAGTCACACTTGCACGACATCTACACGAAAACTGGGAGATCGGGGCGCATGATCTTTCTGGTCACGCGGATGGAACTTTTTGATGAGGAAGGTACCCATGTCGCGAATGCGGATACCAGGACGGTTATAAGGGAGAGACCCAGTGAGTGAAACCGTAACGTCTGTCGGCGATGTGGAATTTGGAGCTGAATTGCCGACCTTTGCACCGGATACCAGTCTTGAGAACGTTAAACGGTTTGGAAAGTTCGTTGGATGGGGCGGGCCTCGATTCACCGACCATGAAGCGGCTCGGAAAGAGGGGTTTCCGGGTGCTTTGGTTCCAGGCGTCATGAGTCAGGGTTTCTTGGGAGCGATGATTCACCGATGGGCGCCAACGGCAGAAATTGTGGCCATCGATACGGTGTTTCGGGCCCCCGTCTTAGTCGATCAACCCCACCAGATCGTAGGCGTCGTCACCGACGTCGATGAAGAAGCCGAGTCCGTTGAGATCGATATTACGATTACGAACGAAGCGGAAGAAACACGGGTTTTCGGGACGGCCACGATCAAGATTTCCGCTGGGTAGTCCTGGCGATTACATCAATTGCTATGCCCTCGTCGTCGACGGAGGCAGTACGTCAATGTTTATGAATGCGTTGGCCCCGGGTTCTTCATGACGTCGCGAAAGGGCCCCGTGTCCATGCGAGGTTCTTTGGGCATTCCGAGAACGCGTTCAGCAATGATGTTGCGCTGAATTTCATCGGTACCTCCCGCGATGGACGTGGCGGGTACGGAAACGAGAATTTCCGCGATCAATCCGGCCAGAGGCCCATCCTCGCCCTCAAGCATGCTGTCGCTTCCGCTGATCATGGTATGTACCTTGGAAGCCTGTCGAGCCACATGACTGGCTGCCAATTTGCCCAAGGAACCTTCAGGTCCTTGGGGTCGGCCTTGTTGTTGAGCTGCGCGGGCTCGCCTCGCGGTCCATTCCGCGGTCCGGGCTTTAATCATCAGTTCGGCAATGGCTTGACGGACGACTGTGTCGTCCATTTTTCCCATTTCACTGGCACGTTCAAAAACGAGATCCACTCGACCAGCACGTTGTGGATACCACTTGTACGGTTCCATAACGGTCGCTGTTTCATCGCGCTCTTCGTCGTAGATGCGACCCGTTAAGTCATGGTCTCGATGAACCGTTCGCAATGCGTCGGCGCTCCGACGTTCGTGCATTAGCGTGGTCATCGCAACTTTCCAACCGTTACCGATCCGATCCACTTGGTTTTCGGGTGCAACCACGGCGTCAGTAAAAAACACCTGATTGAATGACGCGTGGCCGTTCATTTGCTTGAGCGGATGGACAGATACTCCGGGCTGATGCATGTCGATGATGAAGTAGGAAAGACCGTCGTGTTTGGGTGCGTCCCAATCGGTCCGGGCAAGAAGCAGCCCATGGTCGGCATGATGCGCACTTGTGGTCCAGACCTTCTGACCGTTGACGATCCAATGGGTTCCATCGAAGTCGGCTCTGGTGATGGCTCCTGCTAGATCGGAACCGCTACCGGGCTCACTGAAAAGCTGGCACCAGGTGTCTTCGCCCGTGAGAATCCGTGGCAGGTACCGAGACTTTTGGTCATCGTTTCCGTGCTCCAGAATGGTCGCGGCTGCCAGAAGACGGATTCCGGTGCGAGCCACCGTGACGGCGTTTATACGGGCGAACTCCTCTTCCACCATCGGATTCAAAGCCTGCGGCAAGTCCTTTCCAAACCATTGCGATGGCCACGTGGGCATGCCCCAACCCGACTCCGTGAGTTTGGTACGCCACCGGATCAATGACGCGTTTGGATCCCAATTGGATTCGAGCCAGGCTCGTAGCTCTTGGCGTAATTTCTTGGCGTTTACCGGATCCATCAATGTTGCCATCGCGTGATTAGTTGTTCTTTGTGGTACGCGGGATCGCCGAAGAACACTTCGGAGCTTTTTGCGCGTTTGAACCAAAGGTGGGTGTCGTCGTCCCAGGTGAATCCGATACCGCCGTGAATTTGAATGCTTTCGGCGGCGATCCGCATGTAGGCTTCAGAGGCCGATGCTTTAGCCAGGCTTGCAAGTGCGGGCAATTCGGGGTCGTGAGACGCCGCCGCCGCCGCCGCGTAATAAGCCGCGGACTTGGCCATTTCCACGTCGAGCAGCATGTCGGCACACTTGTGTTTAATGGCTTGAAACGATCCGATTGCGCGACCAAATTGGATTCTTTCTGCGGCGTATTTGACGGTCTCATCCACCAAGCGCTGTGCACCTCCGACCATTTCGTTGGCGAGACCGATGGCGGCCAGATCGAGCGTGTCTTCGAGCATGGCCGCTTGATCATTGTCCCCACCAAGACGTCGTGCGGTGACGTCGACAAATTCGAGTTCCGATAGTTTGCGTGTCGCATCAATCGTGTTGACCACGCGCCGCGTCAACCCTGGTGCATCGCCATCGACCAAGAAAAAACCGATGCTATCGGTTTCGTTGCCGTTATTCGTTCTCGCAACAACGATCAGAAGGTCGGCAATGTGCCCATCGAGAACGTAGCGTTTAATCCCGTTTAATTGGTTATTTTCGGCTGAAAGCTTGATCGAGTCGCTGTCCCACTT
>CAXDSX010000306.1:0-2916 GCA_963992075.1 uncultured Pseudomonadales bacterium
CCCCCCCCCCACCCTACTTTTTTTTAAAGATACGGCGACCACCGAGATCTACACCTCTCTATTCGTCCGGAGCGTCAGATGTGTATAAGAGACAGGAATACGGTCCTTATTCAAAACGTGGCAAACGGGGATAACCCTTCCACTCACACCATCAACGTCTTCTATCAATCAGCGGCGGATATGGATAGAGCTTTGGCCGCCAACGCGACATCACGGGACGCCGCTGTCTTTTTGTCGACGATGCGTGAATCTACGACAATCGAGACGGAGAATGTTTTTACCGTAACGCAATTTGGCGGCAATCCGCCAGATACATCCGCTCCTGGAGCCGTGCAATATCTCATAGGGCTTGAAGTAACGGAGGGTGCAGCGTTTCGAAGTGCCTTCGAAAACCTCTGGAACTCAGACGCGATCGTTTCATTTCCCGGCGGAGTTTACTTCGGCGAGGTCCTAGGGATGGGTGAATCAAAGATGACTCACTTTATCTCGTTCATCACGGCGGATATGGCAACGATGATGGATGCCATGACTAAGTTGCAGAGTTCGGCCGCAATGGCCGAATACGTTCAAGAGGCCAATTCCTTTAGGAACTATTCGTCGACCTCAATCGGCAGACAAGTTAAGTCCTGGAGCGGTTGGACGCTTGCGAACTAATCTGTTCCCTTAAAATGATTCGCGGTCAGTGTTCGCGCTGGCTGCGTGTCATTTGCCTCGGTAGCAACCGAAATCGATTACGTCTAGACCGGAGGGTTTGCTGCAGCGATTCTTACCGATTGAAGTGCGGCATGACTTCTTCTGCAAACAAACGGATCGAATCCATTGTTTCTTGATGGGAGAGATCTCCCCACGCGAAAGATAAGGTCAAGTATTCGATCCCTGTCTCGTCGATTAGATGTTCGATTTGTGCAATAGCGTCCTCGGGAGCCGCTGCGATAAGGACGCCCAGGGTGAGAGCGAGGTCCGTATTACCGCCCAGGCTAGGGTCGGTGAACGGTATGTCGTAGCGTTTAAACAGCGTCACCAAGTTCCGGTGGTACGCGGGATAGGCCTGATGGACTCTCGCGATCGCTGCTTTCGTCGATGACGCTAAGTACATGTGCAGTGTCACGCCGATGACCGGCTCGCGTACGCCTGGATTCCAGTCAGCTTCAGGTTTCAAAAGCTGGGCGTGAAAATGTGCCATTGCATTTTTGACTGCCTCGGGAGGCCCAGCGGTGATCGTGTTGAGACGATGTTTTCCAGCGTAGTCAACGTTGCCCGGATACCAGAACGCGGGCCTTGGTTCCTGCAATGGCTGATGGGGTAGGGAAATGTTATCGAACGCGTGGTTATCGCCGGAATAGCTAAACGTCGCGTCGGCCAACCCGGTACGCAAGATTTCAAATGCCTCTTCGAATCGTTCTCGAGCCGTCTCCGGATCCCTCCCCCAAAGGGTATGTTCGGCGGGTGATATGCCTTTACCTACACCAAGTTCCAGTCGACCCCCAGAGAGATGGTCGAGCATGCAAACTTCCTCGATGAGTCGTAGTGGCTCGTAGAAAGGAAGCAACAAGACGAGCGAACCCAAGCGAATGCGCTGTGTGCGCTGTGAAGCTGCAGCCAGAAATACGGTACCAGACGGTGCGGCATCGAGGCGTATGAAATGGTGCTCGGCCTTGTGATAGCACCAAAACCCGGCCTCGTCGGCAAACTCCAGCATTCTAAGCCGCTCTTCGTATAACTCAGCCAAGTTGCCTGAACGAAATTCCATGTGATCGAAGATGCCAAATCGCATAGGCTCTAGCTCGATTCAAGTCGATATGCTGGGTAACCGTTCGTCACTTGTTGGTCTAGATCTTGGCGATGTCGCGGTCATAAAACCCTAGCGAACCGTGCATCGGATAGCCCACCAACTCTCTAACGTCGTTGGGCATGTTCTTTGCGAGAGCCGGCGGCAGGTCGAGGTATTGGTTTTCCTCCTGACGCAACCAACCGAGCGAGTATGAAAGAATGATACCGTAGCGCCATTCGTTGGAGTTGTTAGCGCCCGCAGCGTGCAATGTCCCTCCAAGCCAGATCAACACGGAACCTTCTGGCATGTCGGCTTGTGCCACCTCGTCTGGCCTAGCTTGACGATCCGCGCTCCAGCGATGGCTTCCGGGTACGAGCAACGTAGCACCGTTTAAATGCGTGAAGTCGTTCATGGCCCACATGGTGGCAATAACCAAATTGGGTCTGGGCAAATCAAAGAAGGGGAAAGCATCCTCTTCCCGGTGCAACACTTGCTCCCTAGCTCCAGGCCCGATATTGACCGCAGCTGAAACGTGTAGTTGAAACCGATCACAGTTGTCACCCAAATGATGTTCACACAACGCGTTAATGGTCGGGTCTGTCGCCATTCCTTGGACGCTTTCCGATCTGGCTAGCAATGCTGGCAGCCGCCGAGTCTTGGCGGGATAAAATTCTTCCGGGGAATCTTGTTCTTGAAGGTAGGTCAGATCCATTGAATCAAAGAGTTCATCCCTAACCTGTTGAGTCGAGGCCAACGATTGCGCATTTAGAATGATGGCGCAGCCAGCTTCGTCCAGCCCCTTCTTAATGGAATTCATCTCGGCATGAGGTTCGAAGACAGGTATATCCGCGTTAGCTTGCATGGTTCCGAGTCTCGATGTTGCTGAAGTATTTAGTGTTCATGGTTACTGTCGAACGTCAAAACCACGTGTAAATCGTTGCGACATGCAGCAGGCGCGTCAGTCGAACTGACCACGAGGTGCTTTCGCGAATTTTGTCCAGTCCGGACCATCCGCATCCCATCCGTAGCCCTGTTCTTGCCCCAATAAACGCAGC
Organism: uncultured Pseudomonadales bacterium; assembly: GCA_963992075.1. Taxonomy (GTDB): domain Bacteria; phylum Pseudomonadota; class Gammaproteobacteria; order Pseudomonadales; family Azotimanducaceae; genus UBA11889. The sequence goes on from CAXDSX010000306.1 coordinate 2,827, forward strand.
ATGGTTGGATTATTTGCGTGCTGTCTCTTATACACATCTCCGAGCCCACGAGACCGAGGCTGATCTCGTATGCCGTCTTCTGCTTGAAAA
>CAXDSX010000307.1:0-2904 GCA_963992075.1 uncultured Pseudomonadales bacterium
TTTCAAGCAGAAGACGGCATACGAGATCAGCCTCGGTCTCGTGGGCTCGGAGATGTGTATAAGAGACAGGGTTGGTGTTGGCCCTCGGGACCGACGGCATGATTGATGCGTCGGCGACCAAGACATTCTCAAGTGCGTGCAGTTGGCCGTATTCGTTGACAACGCTTTGGCGATCTTCCTTTGGTCCCATCCGCGCGGTGCCGCATGGGTGATAGCCACTGCTCGACCGACCCTTGCAGAGCTTCAAGATGCTCTCATCGTCGATTCCTCGTTCGAGATTTGGAAACGCGAGTTCCTCGATCATGCCGTCGAGTGGCGGTGCCTTGGTGAACTCAAGCGTGTCGCGAAAGCAGCTTGCCAATCGTTGTGCGTCGCGGTCATCTTCGCAAAAACGGTTTTCAATTATTGGGGCAACGTGAGGGTCCGCGGAAGCGAGTCGCAGGACGCCACGACCGAATGTGTACTCGAGTACGGCGGCGATAGCGAAAGTCGCACGACCACGGCGATTTGCGCCGAAACTTAGGAGTTCGATCTGGAGGTCGTTGCGTTTGTCTGAGCCGGCAGCCGTGTAGCGCAGAATGGTTTGAATAAGCGGTTGATCGGTGTCGATGATCGACGCGTCTTTGGCCACGCAGGAAACAGCAAGTGCGGGGTGATCGCACAGATTGCCGCCTACGCCAGTGGCGTCGCGAATAACGTCGATACCGAATTGCTCAAGCTCGCGTTTTGGTCCGATACCGGAGCGTTTCAAGATCGCGGGGGACATGATGGCGCCGGCCGATAGCACCACGCTACGCCCGCGGACAAGTTCAATCGCGCCGTTATTGCGCTCGACTTCCACACCGGTGCAACGGTCGCCTTCGATGATCAAGCGACGAGCGAATGTGTTCGGCTCGATGGTTAAGTTGGGTCGTGCCCGAGCCGGAGCAAGGTACCCCATCGCGCACGAAACCCGCATCCGTCCGAGCTTGTTCATCGGGTGCGGGCCCGCGCCCCCGCTGTCGGGAGCGTTGGCGTCTTCGCAGGACGGATACCCTAACGATCGTGCCGCGTCGAGGAACGCGTGTTGGTGTTCAAGAAGTTCGCGCTCGGGGTAACGGCGAATGGAAATCGGGCCGGCGTCACCATGGTAATCGGCGTCGGGAAAATCAAGATCTCGCTCAAGGCGCTTAAATGCTGGTAAGACCTTGTCCCAAGCCCACTCGCCATTCCCTAGCTCATCCCACTCATCAAAATCTTCGGGAATTCCGCGCAGTGCGATGGTGGTATTCACTGCGCTTGAGCCCCCGGTCACTTTGCCTCGGGGTAAAGGCGCACTCCGACCCTCGGTGGGACTGTAGCCTAGGCCCCAATCGTGTTCTTGATAGGAGTTGTTGTGGCTGTTAATAAGATCAAAAGGCGTGGTGGCGGGATCCGGGTAATCTGCGCCAGCTTCGAGGAGGAGGACGTCACGAGCCGGATCTTCACTCGCTCGGCTCGCGATGGCTGAACCCGCGCTCCCGGCCCCAACGATGACGATATCGTAGGTTTTTGTCATCAGATCACGCTGCGATCCTTCATGTCCGCGATGGCCTCTTGGTCGTAGCCGAGTTCTTTAAGGATGTCTTCAGCATGCTCGCCCAGGTCGGGAGCTCGGGTTGGTCCGACTTGGGGTACGCTGCTGATCTGAATGGGATGATTGACGATCAGTGGGACGGTGACGTCATCCCTTTCCGGCGCAGACGCCATACGATTTTCCAAAATTTGTACGTCGTTGTTGGTTTCCTCGACGATGGCGACCCGATTCACGGGGACGTCGAGTTCCGTGAAGATGGCAAGCCATTCAGCGGACGTTTTTTGCCCAACGACGTTCTGCAGTTCATCACCAAATGCCCCACGGTTTTCCCACAGTAGTTGGGAGTCGGCAAAGCGCTCGTCGGTCAGCAAATGCAGTGCGTTCATGCCGGTGAGCAGGAGAGACAAGAGCTCTTCATTGCGTACCATGTTGAACTGCAGCCAGCGACCATCTTCGGCCTGATACACGCGCATCATCGCGGGCTTGATCCGGGTTCGTTCTCTGTATTTCGTCATATCGCCACCGGCCAAGACTCCCTGCGCAACCCCGGAGACCGACCAAAGTCCGTTAGCGAGCAACGACGTATGAACCATACCGCCCTCGCCGGTTCGCTCTCGATGGAGCAGTGCCGTGACAATGCCGGCGTAAATTGAGACAGCCGTTGGGTGATCGCCCATTCCAGGAAGACCTTGGGTGGGTGAGCCATCGGGAGTTCGCATAAGATCCATAAGGCCGCTCCGTGCCCAATAGGCGAGTTGATCAAACCCTTTGCGCTCTCTTTCCGGTCCTTTTTCGCCGTACGCGGTGAGGGACGCATAAATCATCGAAGGATTCAGTGGCCCTAGGTGCTCGTAGGTGAGACCAAGGGCGTTGCGTACGGAATACGGCTGATTGGTGATGTAGACGTCGCAGTCTTCGACCAGTCGACGCAGTATTTCCATACCGTCGGCTGATTTGAGATCGAGGGTCAGGCTTCGTTTATTTCGACCGTCCATCTGCCAGAACCAATTGTTACTCGCGTCCGGGGTGTCCGGCATGTTGGAGAGTGAACGCAGCATATCTCCAACACCCGGGCGTTCGATCTTGATCACATCAGCACCGAAATCGGCAAGCATCATCGCGGCTGCGGGAGCGGCAATTACGGTCGCAACGTCCAGTACCTTCAAACCCGAAAAAAGATAGTTGTCCATCGTGGCCCTTGTGAGCGTTCCTAGGTTGTCCACCGACGTAAGGATGACCAGAGGAAAAGGCCGTCCTTCGCCGTAAAAGCCTAATACGCCGCTGCCTATTTTTGTATTGAATTCACCTAATTTGCCGAACTAGCTATATCGGTGCAGTTACGATACATA
>CAXDSX010000308.1:0-2903 GCA_963992075.1 uncultured Pseudomonadales bacterium
GAGCAGCCTCGGTCTCGTGGGCTCGGAGATGTGTATAAGAGACAGCGTGTGGCCGCGGCCCGTGCAAAAGCCGCATCCACCCGTTTGGATTCCAGGAGGCGGCTCCGTTGAGACCTGGCGTTGGTGTGCCGAGATGGATTACGTCTACTGCTACCTCTCCTACTTTGGTTACAAGGCCGGCGAAGCCACCATGAAGGGTTTTTGGGATGAGATGGACAAGCTCGGTAAAGACCGAAACCCCTACCGTGCCGGATTCTTACAATTTGTCGCGGTCGGAGAAACCGAACAAGAAGCGCTCGAACTTTACAAAGAGTCGGCCGAATACTTTTATGGACGATGCCTCCATGTAAACCCCAAGTGGGCATCGCCAGCTGGGTACCAGTCCGAAGCGACCATTCGAGCGAAGGTTCAATCGCAGGTGGCACTTGCAGCACAAAAATCAACGGGTCCCGCCGGAGCCGCACGCGAGTGGAAAGACATCCTTGATCTAGGTTACGTGATTGCTGGTGATCCGGATCAAGTTGCGGAAAGAATCCGGGAAGTCTGCACCAACCTGAATGTTGGCCATCTGATGTTGCTTTGCCAATTCGGCAACATGTCGACTGATTTGGCGAAGTACAACACTAAGCTCTACGCCGAACGCGTCATGCCGCAGATCGCCGACCTGTTCGACGACCAATGGGATGATGCTTGGTGGCCACAGCCACTCAGCGAACGCGCTCTACCCGCTGAGGTCGCTTAATGCCGGAGACCCGATCGTTAACAGTCAGAAACCGTGAAGTTCGCGTGATGGAGGATGGCGAGGGCGATCTGCCCATCGTGTTTCTTGCTGGAATCGGCGGCGTCCCGACATGGACCCCCTTCTTAACGGCACTGGCTAAGAATCGTCGCGTCATTGTGCCTTCGCTTCCCGGTTTTCCTGGGGCAGCCGAATTTCGGCATCTTGATTCCTTATACGATTGGGTTGTCCATACGCTAGAAACTCTCGAATTACTGAACGAGCCCATGTTCGACCTCGTCGGCAGCTCGGTTGGCGGTGCCCTCGCTAGTGAAATCGCAAGTCTCGTTGAAACCCCTGTCCGGCGCCTGGTCCTCATCGCTCCGTTCGGCATCTTTCTCGAAGACGACCCAGCCGCGGATATTTGGGCTCAGATACCGGGTCCTAAAAGTATTCCTAAACTAGTCTGCAGCCACCCCGAGCGGTGGGAGGCCATCTGGGAGATGCCTGCAGATGGCGATGAAATCGAATGGTCCATTTTGCAAACGCGATCGATGGAAGCAGCGGCACGTTTTCTTTTTCCTTTCGGTAAGACCGGTGTGACGTCACGTCTTCATCGGATTCATAACGCAACCATGTTGGTCCGAGGGGCAGAGGATCAGGTCCTTCCCGCGTCGTATAACGCGCTCTTCGCCAACGGTATCAAGGGCCCCGTGCGGACGATCGAAATTGAGGACGCAGGTCACCTGCCCGAAATCGACAATCCCGAGGACCTCGTTCGAGAAATTAACGCGTTCCTCCTCGATCAGGAGAATTGAACCCTTGAAGTCAATCGAAGCCATTCTTTGGGACTTTGGGGGCGTTTTCACGACTAGCCCCTTTGAAGCGTTCAACCGATTTGAAGACGCCCACAACCTACCCAAAGACATTATTCGGCAGGTCAATTCGACCAACCCCACCACCAATGCCTGGGCACAATTTGAATCGAACACCATTACGGTCGAACAGTTCGATCAACTCTTTGAACAAGAAAGTGAAGCGCTGGGACACCCCATCCGGGGCATGCGCGTGCTCGAGCTTCTTTCCGGGGATTTACGACCTCGTATGGTAAGCGTCTTAAAACAGTGCAAGGAACACTTCAAAGTCGGTTGCATCACGAACAACATGAAGTCGGGGGAAGGCCCGAGCATGGCCAAAGACGAAGCCAAAGCCGCCGCATCGCAATCGGTCATGGCGTTATTTGACGTCATTGTCGAATCCAGCGTTGAAGGTGTTCGAAAACCCAACCCACGTATTTACGAAATCGCCTGTAACCGGATGGGCGTGGGACCCGACGGGTGTGTTTTTCTGGACGATCTGGGTATTAATTTGAAACCAGCAAAGGCACTCGGGATGACCACCATCAAAGTCGTCGAAGAAGACCAAGCCATCAACGATCTCGAAAAAGCGACCGGAATTCGTTTCTAGTTCGAATCCTGGAACGCCAAGACATCGGCGTAATCGGGAATCGAGCTTGCCGCCCCCTCTTGGGTCACGGCCAACGCGCCCGCGGCAGAGCCCAACAGGAGCGCCTTCGCATAATGCTCCCCCGAAAGAAGCCCAGCCATTAGGTAGCCAACAAACGCGTCGCCTGCCGCGGTTTCATCCACGGCTTTAACTCTGTAGGCAGCAAGTTTGTCGCGACGATCCCCGATCCCATGCCGTAATCCCTCTCGCCCAAGGGTTAATACCACGTGTGCCGTTGGATACCGATCACACAATGTGTCAAGCGCAGTATCAGGATCAGGTTGTTGCGCCAACGCAGCGGCTTCGACCTCATTGACGATCAATAACCCGACATCGTCGAGGCAATAGTTCTCTTCGCGGCCATCGACGGGCGCTACATTGAACGCGACGTTGACATCGCGATCGCCGGCCTCTTCGAGTATTGCCTCGATGTCATTAATTTCGTTTTGCAGTAATAACCAGTCACCCGGCTGTATCAACGCGAAAGCAATGTCGCGATCGAGCGCTTGAATCGATCGATTAGCGCCGCCACTGATCACAATAGAATTCTGTCCTACCGAATCTACTTGGATAACCGCATGCCCAGACCGCGTCTTAATCTGTCGTATATCTGTCTCTTATACACATCTCCGAGCCCACGAGACCGAGGCTGATCTCGTATGCCGTCTTCTGCTTGAAA
>CAXDSX010000309.1:0-2898 GCA_963992075.1 uncultured Pseudomonadales bacterium
GGGGGCAGGCGGCTCCGCGGCTCTTCCTTCAGACAGACGGGAATCGGTGACCGACACAGCGCCCAGGAAACCCTGGTATCGACGTATCTTCGGATAACAACACCATTAGATTAGCGCTTCGGTTCCGACGCTACCGGCCAGACATTCAGGATCGTGACGTCAAAGATAAGAGTTCTACCAGCGAGAGGGTGGTTAAAATCTACAACCGCTTTGTCCTCGCCAACCGCTCTAATCGTCCCCGGCAGCTCGCCATCGGGCGACCCAAATAACACCACCAAACCCGGTTCAAGTTCGCCGATCGGAGCAAATGAAGCGATCGGTAACTCTTGGATGTTTGCGTCGTTGCATTCGCCAAAACCATTCTTCGCCGCTATCTCGAATCGTCCGCATTCGCCCTCGGCAAGGCCCTCGATGGCACTTTCAAAGCCTGGAAGAAGGTGTCCATCGCCAAAGGTGAAGACAGCCGGCTCCCTCCCACGGGTTGAATCTACCTCCGAACCGTCTAGCAAAAGAATGGAGAAGTGCAAACGGGTGCGAGTTCCTGGACCTACGACGATATCCGAGGAACGGACGATAAACTCGTTCACTCGGCGCGCTCTCTCGCGTAATCCTGGTACATCAGCACTATCCATCCAGCGGCACCTACCGTAATACACGTATCGGCGAGATTGAATACCGGAAAACTGAAACTCAAATAGTGGAAACGAACAAAATCGATGACGCATCCGTGAACCAGTCGATCGAACAAGTTGCCCACCGCACCCGAAAGAATAAGAGCACAAGACCACCCTTCTAGAAGAGCACCTCGCGGTAGACTCCAAATGCGGTAAACAAAGTAGCCAGAAAAGAAAAACGCAATGGTCGAAAGTAATCCGCCGTATCCCTGCATCATGCTAAAGGCTGCACCGGTATTGCAGGTGAGATGAAGCGACAAAAAAGACAGTACTGTGATCGGTCCCTCGCCCAAATACGCTAATGCGAGCTGCTTAGTCGTTTGATCGGCAACGATTAGCAGCACGCTCGGCAGGAAGAAGATTTTCAAAGGTAGGGTCCTCAGAGGATCCCTTCGCGACGTGGTTCTGGTCGCCCTATGGCGAACCAATCGCGCGTCTCAGCAATATCCTGCTCGATCTGTTTCTTGAGCGAATCAAGACCATCGAACGTTCGCTCGTCACGAACTTTTTTTAGGAAAGTCACGGTCAATAACCTGCCGTAGATGTCTTCGTCAAAATCGAAGATATGGACTTCCAACAGCGGTTCTTTTCCGTCCACGGTGGGCCTCACACCGATGTTCGCAATGCCTTCGAACTCCCGATCGAGGCCCATCACCGTAACGGCAAAAACCCCCTCCAAAGCGGCCCGATATCGCTGCAGACGTATGTTGGCCGTCGGGACACCGAGCTGACGCCCAAGTTGTCGCCCATAAACCACCCGACCCATGATGAAATACGGCCGACCAAGCAATTGTTCGGCTAAGTCGAACTCACCCAACGACAGCGCATCGCGAATACGGGAACTGGAAATCCTTCCGTGCTCAAACTTTAACGTCCCCATATGACTAACGCCAAAGCCGAACCGATCCCCCGCTTCCTTAAGCATCTCGTAATTCCCTTGGGCACCTTCGCCGAACTGAAAATCGTCGCCTACCACGAGGTACTGCACGTCCAACGTGCTGACCAACAGCCCTTCGATAACGTCTTTCGCAGGAATAATTCTCGTGCGCTCGTTAAACGGAATGCATAGGAGTCGATCCAGGGCTAGTCCCCGCAATATCGTAACCTTCTCTCTAAACCGCGTGAGACGTGCCGGCACAACCGCGCCTTCAAAATACTCTCTAGGTTGGGGTTCGAAGGTCACGAGAAGGTTCGGACAGTCAAGCTCTTCGCTTTTCGCCTTGAGATGAGATAACAGCATCTGATGACCGTGGTGTAGTCCGTCGAATGTTCCCATCGTAAGAACACAGCCTTTGTGACGGGCAGTGATGTTGTGAAGGCCGCGGATGATTTCCATCGACCGTGATTCTACACGCGATGCAGAAAGTCGTTAGGTCGAATGCCTACAAGAGCCAATATCAAAAAGTACCCCACACTCGCGGATAGCACGAGCAGCATTAATTCGCCGATTCGTGCCATTTCGCCAGAGACAAGCCAGAATTCCCCGTCTGGGCCCAACCACACAAGTCCAACCACCATGACTGCCGACCCAGCCGCCGCCGATACCACCGCGCGTACAACTCGCCGACCCGGTCTATACACCGACTCTATGAAAAGCCCCCGAAACAGAAGCGTGCAATGGACCATGGCGGCAAGGCTCGTTGCTAACGCAATGCCAACGTGACCCATCCATGAGTACAAGCTGAGACTGGCAACAATATTGACGGCAACGGATGCCGCCGCGTACTTGAATGGGGTGGCGGTATCTTGCCTCGCGAAGTAACCCGGGGCACTGATCTTCGTCAAAATCAGCGGCAACAATCCAATCGTGAAGGCTTGCAATGCAGCCGATGTCTTGAGTACGTCGTCAGCGGTCATGGCTCCACGATGAAAAACGGTAGCCACCAAAGGGATTGCCAAAACGAAGAGGGCAACTGCAGCCGGCAATCCGACGAGAATGCCCATGCGCACACCCCAATCGAGGGTTTCACTAAAACCGTCAGTGTCACCTTCGTTCCGTAACCGCGACAAATTGGGTAGCAGGACCGTCCCCAACGCAATCGCTAACAAACCAATCGGTAATTCCATTAAACGGTCCGAGTAATAGAGCCAAGAAATACTTCCCGTCACCAACGTGGACGCAAGAATCGAACCGACCAAAATATTGATCCTGTCTCTTATACACATCTGCCGCTGCCGACGAATAGAGAGGTGTAGATCTCGGTGGTCGCCGTATCATTAAAAA
>CAXDSX010000310.1:0-2890 GCA_963992075.1 uncultured Pseudomonadales bacterium
TGATCTACACCTCTCTTTTCGTCGGCAGCGTCAGATGTGTATAAGAGACAGGTGTTAGATATCACGATACCCACGTTCGGTCGAAACCCTTGTGGATCCAAATTCTCTAATTCGCTGCGCACTCCAAGATTCTTTCACAACCAACTCCCTCGAAGCCACTTACGCCAGCGAAGAAGCTCTCCCTGCGACGAACCAGTGACGAACCAGTTTTGTGGCGTGTCCTTACGATTCAGCGAGGCTATCATTGGGGAGATGCACCAAGGTAATGAATGAACCAGCTCGAGAACGAACCTAGCCTCTATCTCCAACAACACGCTTCGAATCCGGTCCAGTGGTACCCATGGGGAAGCGAGGCCCTGGAAAGAGCGCTGGATGAGGATAAGCCCATACTTCTGTCGGTCGGCTATTCGTCATGTCATTGGTGTCACGTGATGGCGCATGAATCTTTTGAAGATGAAGTCACCGCATCCGTAATGAATGAGAACTTCATCAGCATAAAGGTCGATCGAGAAGAACGCCCCGATATCGATCAGATATATCAGACAGCTCATCAACTCCTGACCCAACGCAGCGGAGGATGGCCTCTCACCATGTTTCTCGATCCTAAGACTCACCTGCCGTTTTTTGGGGGTACTTATTTCCCTCCATCTCCACGCTTTAACCTACCCGGATTCAACGACTTACTCATGCGGGTGGCCAGCACGTACAAGGAGAATAAATCCGACCTCGAAACTCAACAGGAAAAACTACGCAACGCGCTCGCACGAATGACCGAGCATGGTGAAGTGCAAGGAATCGATGTCCTTCAATTGCTTAACGCCGCACGGGATCAGCTCGCATCTCGCTACGATCAGGTACATGGGGGTTTTGGATCGGCGCCAAAGTTTCCTATGCCAGCCAATATCGATCGGTTACTGCGCCATTGGTCCTACTCAAAACGCCAAGACCGTATCGACCGAGAATCGTTCAATATGGCACTAACCACACTCACGCGGGTCGCGCGGGGTGGCATCTACGATCACGTGGGTGGCGGTTTCTGTCGATACTCAACCGACAACGAATGGATGATCCCTCACTTCGAGAAGATGTTATACGACAATGGGGCACTCATGAGTCTCTTCGCCGACGCCCTGAGCCTCGGACCGGACCCGCTCTTTGAGGGTGCGCTTAAGGAAACGGCTCAATGGATTGTTCGCGACATGCAACATCCAGAAGGTGGCTATTTCACATCCCTTGACGCGGATTCAAACGGGGTCGAGGGCAGTTATTACGTATGGCGTCGAAACGAGATAAAAAACCTTTTAGATAACGACGAATACCTCATCATCGAGACTTTGTACGGCCTAGATAAACCCCCCAATTTTGAGGGTAAATGGAATTTTCATCGTCGCGATGCTTGGCGCTCTGTTATCGAAAGGCTAGGTTTCGAGTCAGAGGAAGCAGAAGAACTCCTTGAATCTGCTAAGCGGAAACTGCTGGAACGTCGATCTGAACGCCCGGCGCTAGGACGTGACGAGAAAATTCTCACCTCTTGGAACGGCCTCGCCATTAAAGGGATGGCAAAAGCGGCCATGCGCCTTAGCGAGGAATCTTGGCTCAATTCGTCTCAACGTGCTGCCGACTTTATACGCAGCAACTGCTTTGACGGAAATCGACTTTTTGCGGTTTGGAATAACGGGACCGTCGGCCATGGTGGGTTTCTAGACGATTACGCAAATCTTCTGGACGGTCTTCTGGTGTTACTAGAGGCCCAATGGCGTTCTTGCGACATTGAATTTGCGCAAACGCTTGCTGAGCTTCTGTTGTCCAAATTCCTCGACGAGGATGGTGGTTTTTTCTTCACTGCTCATGACCAAGACACGTTAATCCACCGGCCCAAACCTACCCTCGACGACGCGCTTCCGCCCGGGAATGGAACGGCGGCGATCGCCCTATTAAAACTGGGGCATTTGCTTAATGAACCTCGATACGTCGATGCCGCCCATACCACGCTGGATTGGGCCCGCGCTTCGATTGAGCAATATCCAGCCGGACACTGCACCCTGCTGAGGGGTCTTGAGTCGCATCTCTATTCTCCCGAACAGATCATGGTGCGTGGACCACAGGAAGCCATCGTTTCCTGGTTATCCCTCGCGCGTGAAGGCTACACGCCAGATCGCTGTGCTTACGGAATTCCTTACAACCAAACCGGCCCCATTCCAAGACAACTTCCTTCACTCGTTTCGGCCGAAACCCGCAACGCGGTGAGTGCATACATTTGCCAGGACCTGTCCTGCAAACCCGCTATAACCGATTTCGAAGAATACAAACAAGCGATCAAGAAATAACTCTTGTTCAACAGTTTGTTACTGTCGAACTAGTCCGCAACCAGTTCTCTATAGGCACGGGCATCTTTTAAATCCTCAAGTTCGTTGACGTCAGAGGGATCAAGCGCGAAAAACCAGCCGTCGCCATAAACGTCCGCGTTGATCTTCTCCGGTGCATCTTCGAGAGATTGGTTGACGGCGACCACAACGCCGCTGACAGGCGAGTATATATCTGAAGCAGCCTTGACCGACTCGACCACTCCAGCTTCAACGGACGTCTGCAGCAACTCCCCCATTTGCGGAAGTTCGACATAGACGATATCGCCCAGCGCGTCCTGAGCAAAATCCGTAATACCAACGGTGACTCGTCCATTCTCTTCAAGCCTGGCCCATTCATGGCTTTCGGCGTAGTAGATCCCCTCTGGAGTTTCACTCATCGCTTGGGTCTTTCCCTTTGTCGAAGATCAGTCACTATTTTGTCTAACCCAACGGTTACTTATCTAGACTCTTGAAATGCTGTCTCTTATACACATCTGACGCTGCCGACGAATAGAGAGGTGTAGATCTCGGTGGTCGCCGTATCA
>CAXDSX010000311.1:0-2867 GCA_963992075.1 uncultured Pseudomonadales bacterium
CAAGCAGAAGACGGCATACGAGATCAGCCTCGGTCTCGTGGGCTCGGAGATGTGTATAAGAGACAGCCATACGTTGTACCGGTTGGTGCTGGTGGGTCGTTCTGGATCGTCCAGAGAGGTCGTACGGTAATCCCTGGAGTGTCCATGGGGAAGATTAGTATTGAAATCCCTCGATGCTTGGGTGCATCCGGGTTAGTCCGGCACATCAGGTAAATGTGTGTAGAGTTGTGAGCGCCAGATGTGAAGATCTTCTGGCCATTGATTACAAAGTCGTCACCGTCAACCACGGCTTTTGTTGACAGGGATGCCAGGTCAGATCCGCTACCGGGTTCGGAATAACCCTGGCACCAATTCATATCGCCCCGGACGGTTGGTGGAACCAGCCACTGCTTCTGTTCTTCCGTCCCCAGTTCAAGAACGGTTGGCACGAGCCGGTTATCGCCGGAATGTCCCGGACGCACCCCTGCGCTAGCAAACTCCTCGGCAATAATATGCGACTTAAGTATGTCGGGCTCGCCACCGAATCCGCCGTATTCCTTGGGTATGGTCCGCGCGGCATAGCCGTTTTCGATCAAGAGTTTCTGCCAATCTTGAGCTTTGGCATCGCCGACGCCTCGTCCGAACGGTGGCGGTGACTTATCTCGATTTGCTTCTAGGAATTGCCGTACTTCCGTCCGGTATTGCTCGTATTCTGGGCTATACGCAAGATCCATGGTTACCTCTCCGTCATGAACTCCATGCTACTACACATAGGCAGTGCTTCTAGACACGTCGGCGTGAACGCAAGCGTTATGTTTAGATCGTTTCTAGCACCGCGGCGGGATTGAGGATGATCAAAGGCTTTTTGTTCGACGTTTACGGTACGGTCTGTGATTGGCACGCACCCATGGCTGAGGCTATCGAGTCCTACGCGTTGTCGAAGGGAATCACCGTGGACGCTCCGGAATTCGCGCGTCAATGGCGTAGTGCATACGCGGCGGAAACCTCTCGCCGCGCATCATCTCGCGAACCGTTTCTTCCGTTGCAGGTGCTCACATACGACGCACTCAAGACACTGGCCACGGCTCGTTTTTCGACAGAGCTAAGCGATGTGGAAGCAGAGAGTTTGAACGGCGTTTGGCGTAGGCTCCGCCCGTGGCCGGACACGAGCGCGGGCCTTTTGGCGCTACGGTCGATTGCACCTTGTGCAACCTGTTCTAACGGAAGCTCCGTTGATATGGCACCGTTGGCAGAGGCATTGGACATCGAATGGGATGCAGTGCTTGGTTCAGAAGCGTCGGGGTTCTATAAACCTCACCCTCAAACGTATCTTCGCTCCGTTGAAGCACTGAAGATAAAACCATCGGAGTGCGTCATGGTGGCCGCACATCAGAAAGACCTCGTCCATGCCCAATCGCACGGATTACTGACTGCCTTTATCAAACGGCCCGACGAATTCGGGGGTAGGGGAATGGGCGAAGAACTTGAGCCCACGGGTGATTGGGATTTCGTGGTGTCTAGTTTCGTAGAATTGGCTGAATTGGTGCGCGCGTCGATCTGATCACGGGTTAATGATGCTCAATTGGATCGTTGTCGGATCATGTCGACGGTCTCGTGCATGCCTTTCCATTCCAACCAGTTATCGCAGAGTGCGTCGGGATAGATGGATTCGTTACCCTCAGGTCGTGCTGCCGACGTTAAGCGAAAATACGCCATAAATCTTGGATCAGGACCTTCGACGCGAGAGGCGCCGTGGGGCGTTGCGTGTAGGATCAGGACTGCGTCGCCCGGCTTGACCTGCATGAAGGTGGGTTTGGGCCAAATTCGGCCGTCCGCGGTCGCTTCGGCATTTTGACGAAAGACATCGCGTACAGATTCTGGGTAGTGCCGTAAACCGCATCCGTTGGGAGCTTCAAAGTCGAAACGCTCCCATTCGGGACCGTCTGGACCGAGGGGACCACCGGCTTCTCGTTGTTTCTGAAAAAAAAGTTCAATGTGGTGGTGCGCGCCAGCCAACAGTCCCAAGTTTCCGCAACCTAAGGCAGTCTGATCCGATAACGGTATACCTAAAAGGGCGGTGAAGTTGGAAATGGTCGTTCCTTGTCCAGGGTGCGATTTCATCGCACCGTTTCTGGCGGGTTCCTTTAGCCAGTCGATCCATTCGTTTTCCGTCATCGGCTTCGAGGTATCTTGATGGATCGATGTGGCCCCGTTCCAAAGACCGTCGAGGTGCCCGTGCCACCCTCTAAACGGAGTGTCTTCATCCGAATAACCTGACTCGTTAATTTGGGAGCCAGGATTGGCTGGAAAATTGGTCGCGAGTTGTGCTCCTGTTATGTCGCGAACCGGACCGCCGAGTGCGTCTTCGATCACGGACATGAGATCGTTGCCCGGTTCGACGAGCTGCATGATTTCACTCTCGGTGCCCGCGCGCATCGATTGCAGAGTGGCTTCTTGAATACGTCCAATACCCTGAGCGCTGATGTCCGTTTCGGCGGCTCGGGCCACCATGGCAGCCGTTTGCGCCTTTGCCCTCAAATTGCCCAATCCGAGATTGACTAAACGACGGGCCGAGTTAACTGTCGGGATTGGTACAACATCGTTGAGAACGACGTAACCTTGCTCGTAGAACGACACTTTTTGGTCTGCCGAAAGAATACGCATGTCTAAATGATTTGACGCCTGGTGACCTGGTGTACAGCTTAACGGAGTAAATCCGTTTCGGGTCTTATCGGTTGTTCTTAAGCCATACTTTCGTGTCAATCCACTCCAGGTATTCGGTTAAGGTATCGACTTGGTACATTGTTGTCTTTCTTGGAGCTGTCTCTTATACACATCTGACGCTGCCGACGAATAGAGAGGTGTAGATCTCGGTGGTCGCCGTATCA
>CAXDSX010000312.1:0-2854 GCA_963992075.1 uncultured Pseudomonadales bacterium
AACGAGAGCCGCCTCGGTCTCGTGGGCTCGGAGATGTGTATAAGAGACAGTGATCGTGGCGTTGCATAATTGTTGCCCGCAACGCCGAAGCTACGCCGCATCAACACCGAAAAAATCGGTATCCCCACCTGCGCAAACGCCACCATCCACTCACCGCCACGCCGAATGGTGCCAGCGAGCTCGTGTTCGAGCCCAACCGCGAACCCAGGATTGTCGATGAGATTCACCACCGGCAGATGAAACAGATCACACAGGTCGAGATGTCGCTTGAGTTTGATGCAACCATCGGCGGTGAGCGAACCGCCATTGGCATGTTGGCTGTCCGACGCGATGATGCCCAAAGGATAACCGTTAAATCGAACGAACCCGGTGACCTGATCCGTCGCCCATAACGGCCCGATCTCGAAAAATGAATCGACGTCTGCCATCAACGTGATGGCTTTTCGGATGTCGAACGTCATGGTCCGTTTACGTGGAACGAGCCTATAGAGTTCCTCATCGCGTCGATCTGGTGGGTCGGCTGGATTGTGTGGCACGGTGGGCGGAGGCTCATAAACACTCGTCGGCAGGTAGGAAAGAAACGTCCTCGTCATGTGAGCCGCCTCTTCCTCCGTTTCCGCCAGGTTGTCGACCGATCCGTTGGTGCAATGGATATGCCAACCACCCAGCTCTTCCTTGGTAATGTCGTATCCCATCGCGTGACTCACCACCGGAGGTCCCGCAACAAACAACTGAGCGATATCGCGGACCATGACCGAGAAGTGCCCGAGAACGGCCTTTGCAGCACCGATCCCAACCACGCTACCCAGCAACATGTTGACCACAGGCACCGTGCTTAATTGCTCAGCGTACATGGTGCTGCCGAGGTGCCCGGGGAGGTAGGAGCCACCACCACCCGATACCCGCGGTCGACCAGCCTTAATTGCTCCCCGACTTTCCTTCGCGGTGCTCTCACCCTCCTTCTTTTGAGCGGGCACCATCGCCGCAACACTCCCACCGCCCGACGAACCATCAAGCAAGCGTACCGATGGCGCGCGCATTTCCAGCGATAGACGATCGAGGTAACCGCTCTTCGCGCCGATGGCTCCGTCCGCATGACCACCCCGCGAGGTAAAATCGTCGGCGCAGACGATGGCGGTACGTCCATGGATTTTTCCCCAACCGCCGACGTGATTGGCGGGCGTAAAATCAACGATCTCGCCTTCATCATCGTACGACGCAAACCCAGCGACACTGCCGACTTCACGGAACGAATCACCATCGAGAAGCAGCGAGATACGTTCTCGGCACGTCAATTTGCCGCGGCTACGCTGGCGTACGACGCCAGGGTCTTCTGATCCGGGGGCCATTCGTTCGGCCGCTAACCCTTGCAGAGTATCGATCGCCTCAAGCACAGGAGCCCAGGTTTCTTCATCACGCTCCGCGGATTGCGTCCGCGTATTTTCCTCTCCGGCAGCTGGTGCAATCACGGCAATCGTTTGATCGGCAAGGACAACATCGCCAGGGCTCAGCGGCTGCAGACCCTCCAGGATTCCGTCACACGGTGCCGTGATCATCGTTTCCATCTTCATTGCAGTTAAGACAAAGAGGGCATCCCCCACCGCCACTTGATCACCTATGCCGACCAAGACGTCGATGACGCTACCCGCGATGGTGCTGTTAACGGCCTGCCCGCCTTCGGGGATGTCGAGATCTGGCATCGGAGTTGCGACAACGGACGTGTCCGTCGAAAGCGCCATACCGGTGGCCGTTGCCATGGATTCATAAAGGGCAAGTGCGGGACTCATCGACTCACCAGTGGTCGCTCCGAGGGTGGGTTCATCGGCCAGCAACGTCGTCCTCGCGTCTCCCGCTTCAACTCTCTCGTGGGAAAGAATCGCAACCAGCTGTCGTAGATTGTTTCCCACGCCGTCGATATGAAAATCTCGCAACGCATGGAGCGTACGGGCCAATGCCTTCGGGTACGAACCTGGACCATTTGACGAACCAACCACCTTGGCCAGTAGCGGATCAAATTGGGCATTAACGACGCACCCCTGGTATCCGCTCGCGTCAACACGGACCCCCACACCCGACGGTTCTTTATAGCCCGTGATGGTTCCGGGGCTAGTCGCAACGACCCGTGCCTGAACTGAAAAACCGTTGGGAGCGCCAACCGACTCTTGATTTCCAAGACCTAAAGCTTCCAACGATTCCCCCGCTGCAAGCCGGAATTGTGCTTCCACTAAATCCACACCCGTCACCTGTTCAGTGACCGTATGCTCAACCTGAATGCGTGGATTACATTCGATAAAGAAATACTCTTCCGATTCCGGTAGAACCAGAAATTCAACTGTTCCTGCGTTGGTGTATGCACCCGCGCCAGCAAGATTGATGGCATCGATAAGAATGCGTTCGCGCAATGACGAACCGAGACCCGGTGCAGGCGCAATTTCGATCACCTTTTGATTGCGCAGCTGCACCGAACAATCGCGTTCGTGCAGGTGGACGAGATTTCCGTCGTTATCACCTAGGACTTGCACCTCGACGTGACGCGGATTAACGACGCGTTTCTCTAGAAATAACGTTTGGTCACCAAACGCCGCTTGCGCCTCACTTTGGCAACGCTCAAACGCATCCGACATCTCGGCTTCAGTTTCGACCAAACGCATGCCTCGTCCACCGCCGCCGGCCGCGGCTTTGAGCATGACGGGGTAACCGATATTCCGCGCCAATTCCTTAGCCGTGGCCGAACTATCAACGGACTCATCGCTTCCATCCACCACGGAGACGCCTATCGACTTCGCCAAAGCACGTGCCTGTACTTTGTCGCCAAATAGATTCAAAGCATCGGTCGTCGGGCCAACAAAGGTGA
>CAXDSX010000313.1:0-2845 GCA_963992075.1 uncultured Pseudomonadales bacterium
CATACGCGATCAGCCTCGGTCTCGTGGGCTCGGAGATGTGTATAAGAGACAGATCTATTACGTTGACGCGTTCGCGGAGAATCTTTTCCAAGGGAATCCGGCTGCGGTCGTTACCTACACCGAAAGCCTCGAAACCACGATCATGCAATCCATCGCTTTCGAAAACAATTTGTCAGAAACCGCATTCGTCTCCGTCCGGTCGATGCCATTCTCCATTCGATGGTTTTCCCCCGTGGTCGAAGTTGATCTGTGTGGTCACGCGACACTCGCGAGTGCACGTATTTTGTTTGACAACCATCTTCCCCCCGATTCTTCAGAGGTAAATTTCTCGGCAAAAAGAGGGTCGCTACGCGCGCTCAAAAAGGCCGACCTGATCACCCTAGATTTCCCCGCGGAGAAACCCTCGGTCAACGAACAAAACGCAGCCCTAGCGCGCGCGCTGGGCGCAGAACCCGTCGAGTTGTACAAAGGCCAAGACGATTTTCTGGCTGTCTTCGCGAATGAGACGGCGATCAATGCTATCCAGCCAGACTTCGGTTTACTCGCCAAGCTAGACTGCAGAGGCGTCATCATCACGGCGCCCGGGGACCAAGTGGACTTTGTCTCGCGTTTTTTCGCACCGCGCACGGGTATTCCCGAAGACCCCGTTACAGGATCGACTCACACGCTGATGGTGCCCTATTGGGCTGGACAAACCGGCAAAACAGAGCTGGCCGCTGCACAGCTGTCGCAACGCGGTGGACGGCTTTACTGCGAGTTGAGGGGCTCCCGCGTATTCATTGGTGGCCACACGAAAAAATATCTACAGGGCGAAATCTCTGTCTAGTCCGCAATCCCGTGACGTACCCAACACGTCAATTAGACCAGGCCTATCGAGCCCGTGTAGTACTTCGGCAAACGTCGTCCGATCTGTGCGTCCTAGTCTTAGTGTCTACACGACGAACCCTTCTCCTAGAGACGACATCCGCCATTACCGCAGCCGAACAAGGATCGTTGACGTTGGTCGCCACAGCGCCGAAAAAACCTATTCAACGGACCTGTCCCCAACGCTCAAGAAACGTAATGTCTTTGGCAGGTCGTCTTGTTACCGGTCCGAAATTGCCCTCGGGGTAACCGATGGGAATGGTCACCACGACGCCATAATCCTGTGGGATTTCAAAATACGTACGCAGCTCGTCCTCAAATACCTGATGCATGGTGGTTAAGGCCGCTCCAAGCCCCAACGCTCGACACGCCAGTAGGATATTTTGTACACAGGGATAAACCGCCCCGTAGTTTGGAGGGCCCTCGCCGATGCGCTCGTGCTCCGGGACTTTGAAGGGCCAGTCGCACTTTCCACAAACGAACAAAAGATATGGTACTTCGTGCATATGATCGATTTGATAATACAGGGCCTTCAATTGACGACCCGGATTTTCCTTGCGACGCGAGGCACCACCCGTCGATCGAGACCGTTTCTCGATCGCTTGTTTGTATCGATCAGCAAACCATTTCTTGCCCGTCGGTTCTGATACCAGCACGAACCGCCAAGGCTGAGTATTTTGCCCAGAAGGGGCTTGCACCCCGGCGTTCAGGACTTTCCATATCAACTCCATTGGAACAGGATCAGGTTTCAACCTGCGCATGGCACGAACGTTGCCAACTAAATCAAAAAACCTCGGGTTTGCGCTTTCAGCCATCGATTGCCCTCCGTTATTCACACGACGATTACCTATCCGGTCGGGTGCAGCCAAGCTCCGGCTTCTACCCATTTCCACCCTACGAGCCACCCGATCCATTCCGAGCCGACAGTCGCGTAACGCTACAAAAGAGTTGTGGAAACGGGTACCGCCTAAACAGAGTGACCGGTTCGGGGCTCACGGGCATCCCTCTCCCCTACCAATACCCGCGATACCCCTTCGGGCCTTACCAACCCTACCCTTTACGAAACCTACTGCAGGCGCACGTCGCCGTCAAAATGAACTTAGGCTGTGCTTGAACCAACCCGTCAGGACCATAACGCGAGGCATCTGTCCTGATCGAAAGCACGGAAGAACTTGGCGACACTTTCGAAACGGGTAAAATGCTTCCAACGGAACCCTAATGGGCCTAATACATGAACGTCACACCCACAGACGCCACGCTAGGTGCAGTCGTAACAGAGGTGGACCTAGCAAACCTCACCGACGATCTTTGGGAGGTGATCCATGCAAACTTTCTGGAATACGGCCTTCTGATTTTCCCTGGCCAACACTTGACCGAAGATGCACAAGGTCAATTTGCTTTACGTTTCGGCAAGACAGAAAAGTTGCATCCGAAACAACCGGGACCATCCGTCCAACTATCGAACCAAAAACCCAATGGTGAAATGGTTCATCGAGAAGACGAAGGGTTTCGTCTCATGAGGGGTAACGAAGGCTGGCATACCGACAGTACCTACATGCCACTTGCTGCGAAAGCGGGCATGCTTGCAGCACTGGTCGTACCGCCGGAAAACGGTGAAACCGAATTCGCGGACATGCGCGCCGCGTGGGATGAGCTCGACGACGAAATGCAGAAAAAGCTCGAGGGACTTTCCGCCTATCATTCGCTCTACTACTCGCAGTCAAGAGCCGGATACGTTCACACGACGGACAACAGCTACGGGTTTCATGACAAAGGGGCACCGCTTCGACCTGTCATCAAGACCCACCCCGAAACCGGTCGTAAATCCATCTACACCGGCCGGCACGCCTACGGCATTCCAGGAATGAACTCGGAAGCGTCGGAAAAACTACTATCCGATCTGATGGAAAACTGTCTCTTATACACATCTCCGAGCCCACGAGACCGAGGCTGATCTCGTATGCCGTCTTCTGCTTGAAAA
>CAXDSX010000314.1:0-2836 GCA_963992075.1 uncultured Pseudomonadales bacterium
TTTCAAGCAGAAGACGGCATACGAGATCAGCCTCGGTCTCGTGGGCTCGGAGATGTGTATAAGAGACAGTACTAGGAGTTTGTAGAAATGTACTCTTGAGCACGGCGTTGCGCTAGAACGCTTTCGATATTTGTGGTTGGGGTCAAGAAAGCTCGATTTACTGCTCGTGTTTTTGCTGTGTGGATGTGAGGCACAGGGTAAAATCGATGGGCGGCTTTGGCGAGGTTGTCATGAAACACAGAAGCGTCTTTCTAGTCGGTCTAATGGCCGTGGGGAAGTCGAGCGTAGGGAGACAACTTGCAGATGAGCTCGGGTACGCGTTTTACGATTCTGATCAGGAAGTTGAGACTCGTGCCGGTGCAGAGATCGCCTGGATATTTGACGTCGAAGGTGAGGAAGGATTTCGAGAAAGGGAAACGCAGGTTATTAACGAGCTAACACCGATGGACGGAATAGTACTGGCGACCGGCGGTGGTGTCGTTTTGCGCGAAGAGAATCGACATGTGCTGTCTGATCGGGGCCACGTTGCCTACCTTACAAGCCCCGTCAATCTTCTAGCCGAGCGAACTCGAAAAGACCCTCGACGGCCGCTGTTGAGGGACGTGGACCCGGCAACAACACTCGAGACATTCGCGCGCGAAAGAGGGCCTTTGTACGAGAGCATCGCGGATCGCACCTTCGTTACGGACGGGTCAAGCATTCGAAAAGTCGCCCAGGAAGTTGCCGAGTGGCATCGAGAGTCCATCGGAGCAAGCTCCGCATAAGATGGCCGCTCACGTTGACATTGTCTTAGACGACGATCGTGTTTACCGCGTGCTAATCGGTTCCGGAGCGATCAGCAACAAGGCATCTTGGGTGGAGGCCCTCGGCTCTAAGGTGGCCGTGATAACGAATGCAACCGTCGGGGACTTGTACATGGATGCTTTGGCTTCGGCAATCGATCGAGATTTGGACGTGATCGAGATCGGCGATGGTGAAGAATTCAAGAATTTGAAGACATTTTCGCAGGTGATCGATCGTTTAGTCGATGGCGGACATAGCCGAGATAGCACGATCATCGCTTTGGGTGGCGGCGTTGTTGGAGATATTGCGGGCTTCGTGGCAGCGACCTATCAACGCGGTATCGGCTATATCCAAGTACCGACCACGCTGCTCGCGCAAGTCGACTCGTCCGTGGGAGGCAAGACGGCCGTCAACC
The DNA here is from genome assembly GCA_963992075.1 of uncultured Pseudomonadales bacterium. Lineage (GTDB taxonomy): Bacteria > Pseudomonadota > Gammaproteobacteria > Pseudomonadales > Azotimanducaceae > UBA11889. Next base: position 1,199 of record CAXDSX010000314.1, read on the forward strand.
ATCCGTCAGGGAAAAATTTGATCGGCGCCTTTTATCAACCGAATCTCGTTATTGCGGACACGGATACGCTCGAGTCGCTACCGGAGAGAGAATATTTAGCAGGAATTGCGGAAGTCATTAAATACGGCGTTATCGGCGATCCGGAGTTTTTTCAGTGGCTGGAAGAAAATGTGAAAGACGTTTCTGGTCGAGAACCGAGTGCCATGGAGCATGCCATCCATCGTTCTTGCCAACTCAAAGCGGGAATCGTTAGTGAAGATGAACGAGAAATGGGCAATAGGATGAAATTGAACTTCGGTCATACGTTCGCTCACGCGATAGAAACCACAACCGGTTATACGTCCTATTTACATGGAGAGGCCGTCGCAATCGGTATGGTTATGGCCGCTGATTTGTCGGTCCGCATGGACCTTTGTCAGCCCGATACCGCGGACCGAATCAGGCAATTGATCGAGGCCTACAGGTTGCCTGTAGCTCCCCCAACGATCCCCACTCCTGTGATGCTAGAAACCATGGCAAGGGATAAAAAAGTGATTGGTGGGCGAATGCGGTTTGTATTGGTAAAACGAATTGGAGAGGTATCAGTCGAAAGTGACGTGCCGCAGAGAGCACTAGAAGAAACCCTTGTAGCTGGGACGGATTTGTCTCTCGGCTAGTGCGCTTTGCTAAACCGCTATCCAGGCAATACTGAAGTACCCATCAAGTGTCTATCGATGGATTGAGCAGCCTCTCGACCTTCGTTGATTGCGCGAACGACGATGTTTTGACCGCTGCGACAGTCGCCGGCCGCGAAAACGTTGGGAATACTTGTCGCATAAGAGCCCTTCTCGGCTGCGTAATTAGATCTTTGATCTAGATCCAAGCCGAGGGCCGCCGATACGTAATGTTCCGGCCCTAAAAACCCCATCGCTAGAATGACTAAATTGGTCTCCCAGGTTCTTTCCGTCGTGGGTCGCCTTGTGCGTTGTCCGTCCTTGTACTCGAGATCGACGGTTTTGATGCCCGCTACATTACCGTGCCCATCGTCGATAAATTCCAGTGAATCGATGGCCCATGTTCTGGGGTCAACGCCAAATTTCGCCGCAGCCTCTGCGTGTCCGTAGTCAACCTTAAAAACCACGGGATCCTCGGGCCAGGGATTGTTTGACGCTCTTTCTTCGGGAGGAGCCGGGAAGACTTCGAAGTTGGTCAGCGACCGACAGTTATGTCGAAGCGATGTGCCCAAACAATCGGTGCCAGTATCGCCTCCACCAATGACGATAACGTCTTTATCGCGCGCGTTAATGTATCGATCATCCTCGAGGTTGGAGTCCAAAAGGCTTCGGGTATTGGCGGTCAGGAAATCCATTGCGAAGTAGATCCCGTTCAATTTTCGACCGGGTATCTCTAGGTCTCGAGGCGTCGTCGCACCAGTAGTTAGGAGAACGGCATCGTTTGCTGCGATAAGTTCGGAGACGTCAAACGTAGTATCGGAACCGTCTCCAACGTCGACTCCTGTCTTGAACTCGATTCCTTCACTTCGAAGGAGTTGAACACGTCGATCGACGATCCTCGTCTTATCAAGTTTCTGTCTCTTATACACATCTGACGCTGCCGACGAATAGAGAGGTGTAGATCTCGGTGGTCGCCGTATCATTA
>CAXDSX010000315.1:0-2831 GCA_963992075.1 uncultured Pseudomonadales bacterium
TAGTAATTCAGCGAAAGCCTGAGGTTCGAGTAATTGGGGAATTCAAATCCTTGTCCCGTGTAGATGCCCATCCGGGTCAGAAACCCATCGGTGTTGGCTTGTGCACCCATGAAAACCGAGGTTGTCACGCGACGAAAGTATTTCAGCCCATGACCCACGAATCGGTATACGCCGTATTGTGTGGCGATCATGTCGTTTTGACTGATAAAGCCGAGATCGCTGATGTCCAAATTCTTGTCGATGTAGTCGAACTCGAAACTGTGATTGATACCGCGTCGTTGCGCGATGGATATGTCGACGAATCCTCCATAACCTGGCTGTTCGCCGACATCGCTGTAGAGGAGTTGTCCATCGACCTGAACCTTACCTTTGGATGACAAAAGGTGGGCATCAATGCCATGCGTCATGGCATTGTCGTCTGGAAGCGTCACCACGGTTCCAATGTAACCGACGGAACGCCGGGCTCCATCGCTCTGCTCATATAGAGCGCGTATAACGCCGAAGTCTCGCCCGTCTTCTTGGACGGTGATTCGTTCGCCCGTCGCTTTTACAACGCCTGGAAGTTCAACCTCGTCTTCGAAGGCAGCCAAGACGCCGTAGCGCACACCACCCGAGCTTCCAGCGAGTTTGACAGCACCGAGAAGATCGGTGGGTTTGCCGAGTTCGACGGAGGCAACGTCGACATCGTCGGGGACGGATACGTGCCGCGGGGGACCACCAATTCGCCGCGTATTCAAGAACGTCGTTGGCTCCGGCGTATAGGTTGAAGCGGTTGCCCGGGACCCGCCGCCGCGGCGGCTGGAACCGTATCGATTGACGTCGGACCTGGGTGTGGTAATGAATACTTCATTACCTTCTAGAAAAAAAAGTCGTTTTTCGGGGAAAAACGTTTCGTAGGCAGTCAGATTGACCACGACATCATCGGATTCGACGGAGCCGAAATCGGGCGACAAGGCCGCGGTCAATTGAAGGTTGGTTGAGGGACGCCAAGCGATGTCAGTACCGGCACTTATGTCCTGCTCATCGTTCATCGCATCGTGTTTAGCCGAGACATAGGGGAATACAGCAAGCTGTTGTTTTGTTTCGAGTGCCGGCAATCGAATCGATTGTAAGGCGGACATAAACCGCGGCTGAGTATGGGGCAGCGCGGGCCAACTGTATTGCTCGTCCATGAATGCGACCTTTCGATTCACCCAGATGCCCATGGTTCTCGCCTGTTTGGCATCTGGAATGGACATCATTGGCCAGGGCAGAAACATCTCGACGCTCCACCCACCCGGCACCTTAGTGCTTTGGCCATGCCAGGGGCCGTCCCACTGCTCGCTCATGCTCCTTTCGGGCGCTACCTTGCCGTCGAGCACCGAGCCACCAAGATTCACGATGAACCAGTAACCGTAGAGTCCCTCACCCGACGTATCCAAGGTGATGCCGAAACCGTCTCGGTTAACGAACTTATCGCGGGAAGACAGCGTTGATACCAGGGTATCGTGAGGTTGTTCCATGAACCCAGAGATATAAAGACCTTGGTTGGTGTAGAGGAATCGCGTGATGGTGTGATAGGTAGGCGCGTTCAATGTGTCTGGACTTGTGACCAGTAAATCATCGTACGCTGGGACCTCAGCCCAAGCCGACTCATCAATTTTTCCGTCGATCACGATGTCGACTTGATCGAAATAGGGAATCTCGATCGCGTCACCCGTTTGTGGGGTCGTTCGTACGGACCCCGATGGTTGACGTACCGGTGTCGCCGTCTCTTGAGACGTACGACGCAACGAGGCGAATGAGGGGACGATCGTACCGGCCGGTTGGGCCATCGGGAGCGCTTGATTTCGGTTATCGGTGTCGGGCGAGAACCAACCGGCGACACCGTGTAATTGAGCGTCCGCGATCAGGATTTGAGCCTCGGTCTTGGGTATCGGATCGGTGACAACGCGGTAATAGCGCACACCGTCTACCGTTACGTTGACGATATGAATAGACGTCTTGAGTAGCTCCGATAGCTCGCGCTGTTGGTGTTCGGCGTTTTCACCCTTCGTAAAACTGCCCAACACCACGATGCCTTCGTTCGCTTGGATAAAAGACGAAACGTTCATCAAGCCGAGCAAAGCGGCCAGTCGGATTGCGTGCCAAGCCGTCAATTTAGCGTTCCGGTAAGTGACTTTCGTTGGGAAATTTCGATCCAGTTATCGTTAGGGTCTTTCACAAAGGAGATGTAGGCCACGTCGCCTAGGCGCACGGGCTTAGCGCCCTCTTTTCCGCCTCGATCGAGGATCGAGCGATGTTCGGCAATGACGTCGTGTACTTGAATCGTAATATAACGAAACCCTTGACCTCGAAGTGGCGCAGCAGAGGGACGAGGACCGGAAACAACCTCGATTTGCGAGTCGCCACAACTGACCACGGAATTGGAGACCAACTCGAGTTCGAGTACTTCGCGGTAAAAGTCTAGAAGTTCAGCCGCGTTGGGTGTCGCTACACGTAGCCGGAGTTGCGTGACGTCGCCCGGTGGCACCAACTTAACGACGTTGCCTGCAGGATCGGTGACGTCGGTTTCGCTCGCGACCTTTGCGTTCGCGATGAGCAGTTCGCGGTACCCGGCGGACGGTGAGGGGTCCAGGGCGTCACGGGAGTGGTTGATCTTGATCACGGAATTTCCGAGCGCGTGTCGATGTTGCCGGACACCACCGCCGGTCGGAAGCATTTCGTCGAAGGGTACACCGATGGTGTGCGACCAGTGATTGAGCACAGCATCGCTATCACCCTGTCTCTTATACACATCTGACGCTGCCGACGAATAGAGAGGTGTAGATCTCGGTGGTCGCCGTATCATT
>CAXDSX010000316.1:0-2814 GCA_963992075.1 uncultured Pseudomonadales bacterium
TTTTTCAAGCAGAAGACGGCATACGAGCTCAGCCTCGGTCTCGTGGGCTCGGAGATGTGTATAAGAGACAGAATTAGGCCAGATCGCCGTATCGCAGCGCACATGGGCCGGGATGAATGAGCGAGCGACCAAGCGAGAACCGATAACGCTCAACGACTATCACGATTCGCCTTGGGTGGTGGAGCCGTTCCATGTTCTCGACTGCTGTCTTGTTTCGAACGGCGCAATTTGTGTGATTGTGACGTCGGCCGAACAGGCGCGCGATGGGCAACAGCCGCCAGTTTACATCCGTGGATTTGCACAGGGTCACCGTCACGATACTGGCCAGACCGTGCCCGATTCGGCGACTCGTGGACCGGGTTCTCGAACCGCATCTAAAGCTCTTGCAATGGCGAACGCCAGTCTTGATGAGGTGACGCAGTGTCAACTCTACGACTGTTACACCTACACGGTCCTTGTCACGCTCGAGGACTACGGATTTTGCGAGAAAGGCGAGGGCGGTGCCTTTGTGGAAGACGGCCGCCTGGGACCTGGTGGCGCGCTACCGACAAATACGGGCGGCGGCGAATTATCAAGTTACTACATGTGGGGGATGACCCCTGTCTCGGAGGCGATTGTCCAGGGGCGGGGTCACGCAGGGGAACGTCAGGTGTGCAACGATCTCATTATCTGTTCGGGAAACGGTGGTATGTTGAATTACCATTCGACGTTAGTTTTGTCCCCAGAGACTGCATCGTGAACGAATCCGCGGATGAGTCCTGGTTGCCTAAACCAACCGCACTTAATGCTCCATTTTTTAAGGCAGCTTCCGATGGCAAACTGCGCCTACAGTGCTGTGAAGAATGCGAGACTTGGACGTTTCCATACCGGGACCGATGTCAACACTGCGGGTCGGAATCAATGGTCTGGCGCGATACTTCGGGACGGGGAACCTTGTACAGCCACGGCCTGCTACGACGCGCCTACCATCCTCGTCATGAAGATCGGTTGCCGATTATCTTGGCTCAGGTGGACGTGGTCGAAGGGGTGCGCCTTTCAACCAATTTGGTGGACGTAGCGCCGGATTCGGTCAAGGTTGGAATGGAGGTCGAGGTGGCGTTCGAGTCGCTCCCCGATGGCGGCGTAATCCCTGTGTTTAGACCGGTGGCCGATTAGGCGTTCAACCAACGCGTGCGGTAATACCACCGTCGACGGCTAGTGCAACGCCGGTAACGTAGCTGGCCTCGTCAGACGCGAGAAAGACGGCGGCGTTAGCGACGTCCCATGCAGTACCCATTTCCCCGAGTAACGGAACTGCGCGATTGCGTTCTTGTCTTACGATGTCACGATCCACATCTCGTTCCCTGGCACGTCGTTCAATGGCCATAGGTGTGTCCATCAGGCCTGGCATGATGGCATTGACACGAATTCCGTGGGGCCCGTTGTCGATTGCCATGGATTGAACCAGCGCGTTCATGCCGGCTTTCGATGCTTTGTAGGTCATGTTGCTTCCGGACGCGAGTGCGGCCGCGGACGATATACAAAGGATGACACCACTTTTCTGTGTGCGCATGACGGCTAACGCATGTTTGCAGCACAGATAAAAGCCCCGAAGATTCATGGACATGATCTGATCCCATTGTTCGACGTCGAGCGCGGCGACTTCCGCGTCTCCCTCGCTGCGGCCGACGTTGTAGTGGAGGATGTCGAGTTGGCCATGGATTTCCGTCGCCGCCGCGACGATTGCCGCACAGTCGGATTCGCGATTGACATCCGCCTGCACGACCGCGCCGTCCAGTCCCTCTGCACGAAGCATCTCCCGAGTTTCCTCGGCCGAGCTGATGTCGCGATCAGCCAGAATAAGGCGTGCGCCTTCTTGTGCGAAGCGAAGCGCTGCAGCTCGACCGTTTCCAATGGTTTCGCCCGCTGTTTGCCCGGCTCCTACGATGGCGACAACTTTTTCATTCAAGCGCATAACGAACTTGTATCATTATCGGAACATCGTTTGAAATAACATTCGCAATCGCGGTTGGAGCGAAGGAGGTCGTATGAGTGATTTTGAAGGCAAAGTGGCCATTGTCACGGGGGCAGGTGGCGGATTGGGTCGTTGCCACGCGTTGGCGTTTGCCGAGCGTGGCGCAAAGGTTGTTGTAAACGATCTCGGCGGTAGCGTTCACGGTGATGGTGCGAGCGATATGGCGGACCAGGTCGTTGAAGAAATCACCGCTGCCGGAGGGGTCGCCATTGCCAATAAGGGTTCGGTATCGGACCGGGATGGGGCGAAGAGCATTGTGGAGGACGCGGTATCCGCCTTCGGTACTGTGGACATTGTCGTCAACAACGCTGGGATCCTGCGCGACAAATCGTTCAAGAACATGACGCTGGATGAGTTTGATTTGGTCATTGACGTGCATTTGCGAGGATCGGCCTACGTGACGAAAGCGGCTTGGCCGATCATGTACGAGAAGAATTGGGGTCGAGTGGTTTTTACCAGTTCAACATCGGGGATTTTCGGAAATTTCGGTCAAGCCAATTATGGTGCGGCTAAAATGGCGATGTTGGGTTTGATGAACGTGCTCGCGATTGAAGGTGCGTCGCACAATATCCGGGTCAATTGCTTAGCGCCGGGTGCTGCAACCCGGATGACCGCGAGCGTCCCTGGATCGCGTTTCGATGCAGATGGGCCACCGCCGCCCGAAATGGATCCAGCGTTGGTCACGCCCGCTGTTCTTTTGATGTGCAGCGAGGACGCGCCTTCCGCCAATACCATTCATGCGTCCGGTGGTCGCTATTCCCGATCGCAGACGTACACCTGTCTCTTATACACATCTGACG
>CAXDSX010000317.1:0-2808 GCA_963992075.1 uncultured Pseudomonadales bacterium
AATGATACGGCGACCACCGAGATCTACACCTCTCTATTCGTCGGCAGCGTCAGATGTGTATAAGAGACAGTCTTTGACCTGATCAAGCCATTCGTCGGAACCGGGGCTTGGTTGGCTCACGTTTACTCCGCGTTAGGAGGTAAACGATCCATCGTGCAACCGAGCGACCTCGAGGTCAAACGTATGGGCGTTATATCTTCCCCATCGGTACCTTAACTAACGACACTGCCCGTGGCGTCACGGTAACGTTTGAGAGCGTCAATATGTTGTTGGGCACCAACGAGCCCCGCGTTCATCGTGACCACGGCAGAGTGCGTTACACCGATGTCTTGGAGGTTCTTTAACTGGTCTCTCGCTTGGTTGCCAGCGTCGGCCAGGGGTGCCATGCACTCGATGCCGATGGATGCCGGGTCCCGCCCCGCCAGTTCGGCGAAACGATGGACTTCCTTGAGTTGCTCAACTAAGTTGGGATTGAAGAACGGAAACCACCCGTCAGCGATTCGACCGACACGTTCAATGACCTGAGGTGCCATGCCACCGAGCCACACAGGTATGCTTCGTGATTCGGGTAACGGGTTGATGCCTGCATCCTCGATCTGATGCCATTTGCCGTTAAATGTGACCGTTTCATCGGCCCATAGTTTTCTGAGCACATCTATCTGTTCTTCGGAACGCAGTCCTCGGTTGGAGAAATCTTCATTGAGTGCGTCGTATTCGACCGCATTCCAACCGGTGCCGATGCCGAGACGTAGCCTGCCGCGGGATATGACGTCGATGCAGGCGGCCTGTTTTGCGACCAATGCAGTTTGGCGCTGCGGCAAAATAATGACGGCGGTGACAAGTTCGAGCGTGCTGGTGACTCCGGCGAGATAGCCAAAGAGCACAAACGGCTCGTGGAACATGCTGAGCGATGTGTACGGTCCTTGCCAATCGGGACGACTGGCCGTATTGGCTCCAAGTACGTGGTCGTAGGCAACTAAGTGGTTGTAGCCGAGCTCTTCCGCCGTGGCGGCGAATCGAGCCACGTCGTCGGGGTCGGCTCCGATTTCTGTTTGCGGAAAAACAGCGCCTAGTTTCATGTCGGTACTCCTTCAAATGCGGATCCCATGAGGTCTTCAAAGTTTGCCCGAAAAAAACGATCGCGGTCGGATTCCGCGAGTTCACTCGTCGCCTTGTCGAACCTACCTAACGGATTGCGACCGCCCTCGACGTGTGGGTAGTCGGTGGAAAACATGCAGATCGTAGGTGCGGTCTGGGCAACGATCCAACCGGTGGGCTCGGTTGGGTACGGCGTGACGCGTACTTGCCGATCAATGTATTCGCTTGGCTTTAACGAAAGGGTTTGTAGTCGTTCTTCGTGTCGGGCAAATGCTTCGAACGCAGCATCGAGTTGTCGCATGAACCCTGGAAGCCAAATCGCGCCGAGTTCGATGACGCCAAATTTTAGTGCTGGGAATCGATCCAACACGCCGTCGAGAACCAGCATCGATAGTGCTTGTACCGGACCTTGAGAGATTGCCATATACGAAATTGAACGGAAGTTCTCTTCACCGCCATGAAAGTCGGCGACGGGTGGTAGGCCATTGTTTGCGTGCGCGGCCGGGAGGACGCGATCGGCAGCGCCGACATGAAACAGAATCGGCACACGGGCTTCTTCGGCGCGCGACCAGAGGGCATCAAGCGCGATGTGACTGGTCGCATGATTTTTCGGACATGCCCACGGAATCAATAAAGCTTTGGCCCCGACAGTCAACGCGGTCTCTGCCGCCCGAGCCGTTCGTTCAAGGTCGGCGATTGGCACGTAGCCGACGGGGAAGAGCCTGGGGTCATGAGCACAAAAAGACGCCTGTGCGCGGTTTGTTGCGTCGGCAACCTCGTACAGCAGTTCGATATCTTGGCCGTGTTCAAGTTGCTCAAGCCACACGTTGGGACTGGTGGGAAATACTAATTGGGTCGCTACGCCCAGGTGGTTGACGGCCTCGGATCGGTCATTTCGATCGAAGGCGCCGAGCGCTTGGTAGTTCTTTCGCGTCATGATCTCAGCTTCATTCTGCGACCGGTACTCGTTACTGCTATGAAGCTTGGGCAGGCCGTCTAGGTCCTTGCCGCCCTTGAAGCGTTCATCAAACGCCTTCTTGACTTGGCGGGTACCGAATTCACTGAACCAGTCCGGTAGTTCCATTGCATGCGAGTCGGCGTCATGCACAACGCGATCCGTGATGTAAGGCATTGGTCTTGCCCCTCTTATTTTTTCCACACTACAGTGAACGTGGCGTGTTGCAAGTACGGCAGTTTTAACCCCCTATGCGCATCTGCTTGGTAGTACGATGCGGTAGGTGCGTGGGGTCACGAAAGGGAGGAAGACGTATGAGCGACGGGTCAACGCCGACCGAGGTCCGTGGCGACGATAGACCGCAAGAGATTGGCGGCCTCTACGCGCACTATGTTCTTGTCGTGTTGGTCATCGTCTACGTCTTCAATTTTATTGATCGGCAGATCCTGTCGATATTGGCTGAGAGCATTAAAGCGGATCTTGGCGTCAGTGACGCTCAGATTGGTTTTTTGTATGGGACCGTGTTTGCCGTCTTTTATGCCGTCTTCGGCATTCCGTTGGCGCGTTTTGCCGATGTTTGGGTGCGTCGTAGCCTCATTTCGGCGGGACTTTTTTTCTGGAGCGCGATGACGGCGCTGTCAGGTACTGCCCGCTCATTTTCGGTGCTGGCGCTCTACCGTATAGGGGCTGTCTCTTATACACATCTGACGCTGCCGACGAATAGAGAGGTGTAGATCTCGGTGGTCGCCGTATCA
>CAXDSX010000318.1:0-2803 GCA_963992075.1 uncultured Pseudomonadales bacterium
TTTTCAAGCAGAAGACGGCATACGAGATCAGCCTCGGTCTCGTGGGCTCGGAGATGTGTATAAGAGACAGATCCAAGGCATCATCGCTCGAAGACGCGCACCTACCACCTCGATTTCATGCGACTGACTCATGCGCCGCATTGCTTTAATGGTGGGTGCGCCGGCTTGATTCTCGCTAACGAACTCCCGCGCAAAATTCCCGCTTTGAATCTCTTCAAGAATACGGCGCATTTCCTTTTTCGTATCGTCGTTCACAATTCGGCTTCCACGGGTAAGACCCCCGTATTCGGCCGTATTGGAAACCGTATACCACATATTCGAAATGCCACCTTCGTAAAAGAAATCCACAATGAGTTTTAGCTCGTGGAGGCATTCAAAATAGGCCATTTCCGGAGCGTAACCAGCTTCCGTTAACGTTTCGAACCCGGCTTGCACCAACGCGGCCGCACCACCGCAGAGCACCGCTTGTTCGCCGAAGAGATCGGTTTCCGTTTCTTCCTGAAAGGTGGTCTCAATTACACCGGCTCGACCGCCCCCATTAGCGGATGCATAGGAAAGCGCAATTTCTTTGGCCCGGCCCGAAGCATCTTGACCTATCGCGATTAGGGAAGGGACGCCGCCACCTTCTACGTACGTCGAACGTACTGTATGACCAGGACCCTTCGGCGCAATCATAATAACGTCGAGGTCCTCGCGAGGTTCGATCAATCCGAAGTGGATGTTAAACCCGTGCGCAAACGCCATGCATGCTCCGTCCTTGAGGTTTGGAGCAATCTCATCGACATAGAGTTGTTGCTGTTTTTCGTCTGGCGTTAGCACCATCACCAAATCGGCGCCTGCCACTCCATCCGCGACTCCAACGACGTCGAAACCCGCGTCCTTTGCTTTCGCAGCTGAGCCCGAGCCACCACGCAAACCAATGGCAATGTTGGAAACACCACTATCGCGAAGATTGTTGGCATGAGCGTGACCCTGAGAGCCGTAGCCCACAACGACCACACGCATGTTTTGAACAATCGATAGGTCCGCATCCTTATCGTAATAAACTTGCATATGTCTTTCCTTTCTAACCTGCCCGTGATGTTGCGATCAGAGACCTAAAATTCTGTCACCTCGACCGATGCCTGTAACGCCTGAACGAACGACTTCAACAACCTGTTTCCCTCCCAACGCATCGATAAACGCGACAAGTTTCTCCGAAGGCCCAACCAACTGAATGGTATACGTATTCTTATTTACGTCGACGATCTGCCCCCTAAAAATATCCGTCGTACGTTTTACTTCCGTACGAGCCTCACCATCGGCGCGGACTTTTATCATCACGATTTCCCGTTCTAAGTGATCGCCCTCAGTTAGATCAAACACCCTAACCACTTCTATCAGCTTATTTAAGTGCTTTGTGATCTGTTCAATCTTGCCGTCATCACCTTCAGTCGTGAGCGTGAGGCGGGAAAGGGTTGGATCCTCTGTGGGTGCAACCGTTAACGTCTCAATGTTGTAATTGCGCTGCGCGAAAAGCCCCACGACCCTAGAAAGCGCGCCGGCTTCATTCTCAAGTAGAACTGCGATTATGCGTCGCACTATCTCGATTCCTCTTTCTCGAGGACCATGTCGTTTAGGGCGCCTCCTTTGATAGACATGGGGTACACGTGTTCGTCAGGATCGATGTGTGCGTCAAGAAACACCAAATCGTTTCGATAACGGTCTCCAAAAATGTCCGGGATAACGCCATTTAGCTCGTCCAGCGTCGTGACCTTAATGCCTACGTGGCCAAATGAGGACACCATTTGACTAAAGTCTGGGAGCGCGTCGCGGTACGTACTGTGCGAATGGCGTCCCGCGTATTGCATGTCTTGCCACTGTTTGACCATGCCTAGTGCTTGATTGTTGAGATTAACTATCTTGATCGGCAGCGAGTATTGCATGCACGTCGATAACTCCTGCATGTTCATCATGAAGCTACCTTCGCCCGTGATACAGACAACGGTCTTCTTCGGAAAAGCAAACTGGACACCCATTGCCGCAGGGAGCCCAAAGCCCATCGTTCCAAGTCCGCCGGAGTTAATCCATCGCCTTGGTTCAGTGAAACGATAATATTGAGCCGCGAACATCTGGTGTTGTCCGACATCACTGGTAACGTACGCATCACCTTCCGTTGCGCGATACACAGCCTGCACCACTTGTTGCGGTAGGAGCGAACCGCCCGCGCCACGTCTTTCGCTTTGGTCGTGATCCAGACCATGCTCATCGCGCCATTCTTGGATACGTTGCCACCACGCTGCGACGTGATCCTCCTTGCTTGGAGTGTCCTCAATCTCCGCTTCTAGTGCTGTCAAGAATTGCCCCAAGACGGTCTTACAATGCCCAACAATGGGGATGTCGACGTCAATGATCTTCGCAATCGATGCCGGGTCGACATCAATGTGAATGATTCGAGCTTGCGGGCAAAACTTCGCGGGATTGTTCGTGACGCGATCATCGAACCGCGCCCCGATCGCAAAAATCAAGTCTGCATGGTGCATCGCACAATTCGCTTCATAGGTACCGTGCATACCCAGCATGCCCAAAAATTGAGGATCGTCGCCCGGAAATGCTCCAAGCCCCATCAGCGTGTTGGTCACGGGAAAGCCCAATTTTTTTGCAACGGCCACCAATTCTTCGCTTGCATCGCCTTGGACAACTCCGCCGCCCGTATAGATCACGGGTCGCCGAGCTTCCCTCAAAGCTCGTATCGCGGTTTTGATTTGTCCGGTATGGCCCCCCGATACCCTGTCTCTTATACCCATCTCCGCGCCCACGAGAC
>CAXDSX010000319.1:0-2761 GCA_963992075.1 uncultured Pseudomonadales bacterium
GCGGCAGCGTCAGATGTTTATAAGAGACAGTCGTAGAGCACCATGTACGTACGCTAAGTAATAGCGTCATTCGACTCGTGGGTTCCCTCAATATACATAGTGACCCGAACGAAGCGCAATTTTTTTACTTCAACCGGAAAGGATATTTAATTATTTTTATTCAGTAGTTTATGAGGTATTTATTACATCGATTCTTCTTTATCCAGGGAATTGAGACGCGAATGCCCCGGCGGACAAAAATCAGCGCTAGTGAGAATTGATCAAAAAATCTTATATGCTAAGAGCTGCAATGCATATAACATCGCGCGAGCCCGAAACTTGACCAACCTAGAGAATTGAATCCATGACGAAATTAACCTCAAATTTCCGTAATTCAGTGAGAACTTCGTTAACAATCGGTAGCGTATTTGGCTTAGCAGGGTTCCTGCTAGCAGCCGAGGACGACGAAACCATTGAAGAAGTGGTCGTCGTCGGCACTCAAATCAAGGGCGCTAAAATCGCCGGAGCATTACCCGTCTCGGTAATTACGGCGGAAGACATCGAAGCATTCGGTGTTGACGCCGGAGACGAACTACTCGAAAACATCTCAGAGAATGGGATGAATTTGTTCAACGAGGCGGAAAACGCGTCAGGTGGCGTTAATTCATCGCGAGGTGATGTCGGCGCCTACAATTTAAGGAACATGGGGACAGGGAACACCTTGACCTTGCTGAATGGTCGACGCCTGGTGAATTCACCCGGTTATCAGACCGAATTGCTCGGCGGAGACTACGTCCCTGCAACCTCTGTCAATTCCAACCTAATCCCCGTAAACGGAATGGATCGCGTCGAAATTCTTCGGGACGGCGCGTCGGCGATCTATGGAGCTGATGCCGTCGCCGGTGTTGTGAACTACGTCATCGATCCGAATTACGAGGGGTATTCGCTCAAGACTAAATTCACGAGCTTCGAACACTTCGATGCCCAGGATGTCACGCTTTCCTTTAAAGCCGGTTTTGACGCGAACGAGGGTGCTACAAACGTCAGCGTGTATTTTGATCACTACGGACGCGACCGCATCCGAGCCTCCGAAGACGATCGCTGGGGCGACTCGGATCATCGTCGGTTGATACCGGAGGATTCTCTCTGGGCGGGGGACACGAGATTTCGTAACACCAGCACCAATTCTCTCTACGGACAATTCGATTTAGTTAACTCGAGTGAACTGGCGGGAACTGACTACGCCGCGTATGACCGAGTGTTCACCGATAGCAACGGCGAATTCGAAGTGTTTCCACTCGGCGACGCGCGTTGTTCCAATCGGTCAAGCCAAAACGGTCAGGTCTTCGATACCGGTTATGGCACGTGCATCGCGCAGGATGGCAATGGCACTGAGCGATTTAATCTATGGGGTGGCACGGATCAGCGATCCGAATTGGATCGGACTAATTTCTTCGTGTTCGTGAATCACGAACTTGAAAACGGCAACGAGTCGTTCACTGAGTTTGGTTACTACACCTCCGATAGCACGCTCACCCGCCATCCATCGTATGCATTCAGTTCATCCAAGCATCGGATCGGACCCGATCACTACTACCTAAATCAACTCGCCGTGGATGGTAACACCATTTTTGCCGGCCAAAATGTGTTCATCGACAACTACCGCTACGCCGAGTTACCTCGGATGGTCAACGTCGAGAAAAAGACCTATCGCATCTTGCAAGGTTTCCGCGGCTCGCTTGAGGCGTGGATTGGGAGGCAGCATTTCTGGCTTCCAAAGCGACGTCCGATGACATCACGAGCAACCGCTTATCCAACAATCTAATAAAGGAAGCGCTATACGACAGCACGCCTGCGGCATACAACCCATTCAGTGCGGGGGTTGACTCAAACCTTGAACGCGCGGTGATTGATGTTTACCGATACGGCGAAAGTGAACTCCGAATGTTCGACATTAAATTCGCAAATGCAGCGATATTTGATCTACCGGCCGGCCCCGTTGGCGTGCTGGTCGGACTCGAGACCCGGCGGGAAGAAATCAGTGACGACCGGGATCCGCGATTGGATGGGACCATTACCTACACGGACTATGAGGGCGACACCTATCCCTTGGTGTCTGACGTTTTGAACTCAAGCCCCACCGGTGATGTCGAAGGTGATCGACGTGTGACGTCTCTATTCGGTGAGCTTCAAGTCCCCCTTTTCGACACGGTCAATGCACAATTTGCTTTGCGTCACGAGGATTTCTCGGATGTCGATTCCAGCACTGTTGGGAAACTAGCCGTGGGTTGGGATGCTACAGACTGGTTGGCCTTGAGAGGATCGTTCTCGACCGCATTCAGGGCACCCAACATCATCCAGATCAACGAAAAAATCGTGGTCAGAACAGGGACACGTAACGACTACACCATCGTCCGGGTGCAACAGCTCACTGGCACCGATGACGGTGACGTGGATTCTCGTTATTCGATGCAACGGCAAGCGACCGGTGCGGAAAACCTGTTACCCGAGGAATCCGACAACTGGTCCGTCGGCTTTGTCCTAACACCGGGCGATACTGGGCTATTGGTGACTGCGGATTGGTGGTCGATCGAAAAGGAAAACACCATCGGTTTGTTCGGGCGAAATAACCACACCGTCAACGACATGGTGTTGCGATTTGCCAACGGAACAAGCAACTGCGATTCGTTTCTGGGGAATCCAGCCGTAGTCCTGTCTCTTATACACATCTGACGCTGCCGACGAATAGAGAGGTGTAGATCTCGGTGGTCGCCGTATCATT
>CAXDSX010000320.1:0-2747 GCA_963992075.1 uncultured Pseudomonadales bacterium
TCTACACCTCTCTATTCGTCGGCAGCGTCAGATGTGTATAAGAGACAACTATAATGCTCGTGTGGTTCGATCTTCGCTAAGTTAACGCCATGCGACTGGGTCGAGTCGGCGTTAGGTACAATGATGCGATGTCTGAAGACGCGCACGAGCCGGTCGACCTAATCGCGTATTGGCTAGGTGATAGCGAAACCAGTCCTGAGCTTGCGAAGGCACGCAACCGGTTTTGGTATCAGCCGACGATCGAAATTGACCGAGAGATCAAAGACCGATTTGAAAACGTACATGCGTCGATTCGGCAGGGAAGGCTGTTGCACTGGGGTGAGCAAAGCCAGGGCGCGTTGGCCGTCATTATCGTGCTGGATCAGTTTTCGAGGAACATGTTTCGGGGGCAGCGGGAGGCCTTTGCGCAAGACGATTTGGCACGCGCTGTTGCTGTGCGAGCCCTCGACCGAAAATTTAACGAACAATTGTCCGTTCCGGGGAGGGTCTTTCTTTGTCATCCTTTCACCCATAGCGAAAGTCCAGTCGATCAGGACAGGGCCGTCGACCTCTATGAAACGATGGTCGACGAGGTGCCGTCGGATTGGAAAGCGTTCGTACAATCGTTTGTAGATCATGCCAAAGGCCACCGTGATTTGATCCAGCGCTTTGGTCGATTCCCGCACCGAAACACCGCGTTACGCCGGCAACCGACCACGGAGGAGACATCGTATCTACGATCAGCACCCCGCTATGGGCAGTAGCCACCGCCGCATTGATTTCGAATGCATGCTGTGTAGCCGGGCGATTATGGCTTCGAGCCGATAGCGGGATAGAGCTGCGCCAATGAAAGTCGTGCAAGTTGTACCGCGTTTGGATGGCGGGGGTGTCGAGCGAGGCGCTATCGAGGTCGCCGCCGCGTTGGTAGCAGCTGGTCACGAAGCGATATTGATATCTCAAGGAGGGCGGCTTGTAGCCGACTTGGAACGGGTCGGTGCGCGACACGTTCACATGTCGGTGGGGGATAAGTCGCCCAAAGTGCTGGGTTCTTTGCGAACGTTAAAACGTTGGTTGGATTGGGAGCGCCCCGATGTGCTTCATCCAAGGTCGCGTTTACCCGCTTGGCTATGTTGGCAAATCTGGAAAAAGGCGCCGGTTGACCGTCGGCCGAGATTCGTAACGAGCGTGCACGGCTTGCATAGTGTCAATCGCTACAGTGCGGTGATATCTCGAGGTGAGCGTATTGAAGCGGTCTCGCATACGGCACGCGAGTATCTGGAAAATCACTACGTGGTTGAGCCACCAGACAAAGTGCGTGTTATTCGTCGTGGCATTGACCCCAACGCCTACTTTTCCGGATATCGACCTCATCAAGCGTGGCTCGATACCTGGGATCGACAATGGGGGTTGAGCCAACCCCCATCCACCCTCGTCTTGCCGGGTCGTCTGACTCGGTTAAAAGGGCACGAGGAGCTGTTCCCCTTGGTTCGATCGCTCGTCGGCAAGGGCTATGACTTTCGCGTTGCGGTGGTCGGCGGCGTCGATCGAAATCGGCAACGGTATGCTCGACGGATCCAGAGTGCCGTTCGTCGTGACCCGATACTGACCAAACACATTGTCTTTTTAGGTCATCGCTCGGATCTTCGGGAGATTATGTCGATGGCCGATATTGTGCTCTCGCTTTCCACCCGTCCAGAGTCGTTCGGCCGCACGGTGCTCGAAGCGCTTTCACTGGGTACTCCTGTGGTGGGTTATCGACATGGAGGTGTTGGTGAAATTCTTCGCGATGTGTGTCCTGAAGGGGGCGTTGATTTGGATAAACCAGCCGATGTCGTGGCTAAGGTTGAATCGTTTCTCGAAAATCCCCCATTCATCGCTAATCATGAGTACACGTTGCAAAACATGTGTCAGCAGACCATTGCCATGTACCAAGAATTGTTGTCGTGATAACGGTTGCGGCGATCGCGGCTTGTGGCGTCTTAATGTGGGGCTCGCTTCGCTACGCCTGGTGGAGAGCAAGAATTGCTGAATCCCGGCCACGCGTGCTGATGTATCACATGATCGCTTCTTCGGTTCCCCGAGCTCGATTCAATAAATTACGTGTGGATCCGAAGATGTTTGAACGGCAGATTAGGTGGTTGCGGGATGACGGTTGGACGTTCGTTTTCGTTTCTGATCTATTGCAAAGCATCCAGCCAAAATCTGTAGCCATCACGTTCGATGATGGTTATCTGGATAATTTTACTTGTGCCGATGCGATTCTTGAGAAGTACGATGCGAAAGCAACGTTGTACCTCGTGGTTGATCGCTACAACCGTGATTGGTCCGCCTACAAGAATCCCGATCGTCGAGACGGCGAACTCGCTCGGGAAAATAAGCTAGACGATGAGCACGTACGGACGATGATTGACTCGAATCGGTGGGAACTCGGGGCACACACGGAGACGCACGCCTATCTACCGGGGCTCCCGTTCGAGGCCAAGCGGCGAGAGATCGAAGGCAGTAAACGGAAGCTAGCCGAGACCTTCTTGGTCGAGGTCAACAGTTTTGCGTATCCCTTTGGAGACTACGAGCGAGAGGATGTGGATCTGGTTCGAACCGTTGGATTTACTTCGGCGGTCACGACCCAGCCCGGCATAGCGGTGGACGTTGAAGACGAGCGTTTTGAATTAAAACGAATCAAAGTATCGGGGAATGACAACATGTTGGTGTCTGTCTCTTATACACATCTCCGAGCCCACGAGACCGAGGCTGAGCGCGTATGCCGG
>CAXDSX010000321.1:0-2726 GCA_963992075.1 uncultured Pseudomonadales bacterium
ACGGCATACGAGATCAGCCTCGGTCTCGTGGGCTCGGAGATGTGTATAAGAGACAGTACGTATCCAACGAAGAGACTGTGCTTCAGGAAGACGCTGCTCTTCCCTATAACGATTACCAACAGGTTGCCGTGGAACCGCGGAATATTCGCGTGGCCGTGGAGGCGGCCGGTGAAGTCGAACCGGTCACGACCGTGGAAGTTAAATCCAAAGCTTCCGGCGAGATTCTTGAGCTGGCTGTGGATACTGGCGACGTGGTCGAGAGCGGTACGCTACTTGCACAAATCGATCAACGCGTTTTAAAGAATACCCTGAAACAGGCCGAAGCAAGCCTCGTCGTGGCTGAAGCGAAACTCGCGAACTCCAATTCACAATTGGAGCGAATCAATTCGCTTTACGCAAATAAATCTGTATCCAAGGCTGACTGGGAAAAATCAACATTGGACTTCGCTACGGCGAAATCCGAAGTCGTGCAGCGCGAAATTGCCGTCGAAAACGCCGTCATTCAGCTTGGTGACTGCGACGTTAATGCACCCATCACCGGAACCATCATCGAACGCGCGGTCGAACAAGGTACGGTTATATCTTCGCCCATGGGCAACAGTAGCGGCGGTACCCTACTCCTGAAAATGGCCGATCTTTCTCGTGTTCAAGTACGCATGCTGGTGAACGAGATCGACATCGGCAAAATGAAACCTGGAGTTTCTGCGACCGTTAATGTCGCCGCTTACGCGAACCGTCCATTTCAAGGTGAAGTCATCAAAGTTGAACCGCAAGCCACCACGGTCCAGAACGTCACCATGTTCCCGGTCTTGATCGACCTCCAAAATCGCGAGGGACTTCTCCGCCCTGGGATGAACGCCGATGTCGAAGTCATGGTCGCGGATCGGAATCAGGTGCTCGCCATTCCTAACGCGGCGCTGAGAACTCAGGGCGATGTCTATTCAGGTGCGAGCGTGCTTGGCTACACAATCGAAGATGTCGACAACATGCTCGCCGCGTCACCAAAACCCGGGAAACGGGACGCGGTTGGCGATGACGGTTCGACCGCTCTAGCAGGCAAAAACGATACAAATACCGGGGCAAGTGATCTCTCCGACGAAGAACGCCTCAAGGCAATCATGGCGAAAATGCGAGGAGGTAAAAGACCTAGCGAAGAAGATATCGCCTTTATGCGCAAGAACCGCGAGCTTATGCAGAAGATCGCCGGGTCTGGTGGGGGTATGGGACGATCCGGGGGTGGTCCAAGCGCGTCAGGAGGACGCCCAAGCAACGTCGGCCGCGAGCCCGGTGCACAGCAACGTCCTAAGCGAGCCGCGAGCTCTGTCGATCAACAGTTCGGCGGCAACTACATCGTCTTTGTCATCCGCAATGGTGAGGCCGTCCCCGTGCATGTTCGAACAGGCATCACCGACATGGATTACTCGGAAGTTGTCGCAGGTCTTAACCAAGGCGAAAAAGTCCTCATTCTTCCTAGTCAATCGTTGGTGCAATCGAACGAGACCTGGCAGAACCGGGCCAGCAGAATGAGCCCGATCCCAGGCCTGGGTCGTGGCCGGCGAAGCTAAACGCGTTGTCGCTCCTTGAATCCATTCGTATTGCGCTGAATGCAATCCGTGGTAACGCGCTTCGGTCGGCGTTAACGATTTTGATGATTGTGATCGGGGTTGGTTGCGTGATCATCGGTGCAGCCTTCGGTTCGGGCACGCAAGCCGCCGTGAAAGAACAAATGAGCACGCTTGGCGCGAACGTTCTTTCCATTTACCCAGGCCAATCCTTTGGGCGCGGTGGCGTCGCGTCGTCAAACCGAGTCTCACTAACTATCGACGATTACGACGCGTTACGCCGAGACAGTCAGTTCCTTTCGGCCGTCGTTCCTGAATTACGGAGCGGTCGTCAGGTCAAATTCGGCAACAAGAATATCTACGGCACAGTCACCGGGACAACGCCCAATTACATGGAGGTCAACAAACGCGAACTGACCCATGGGCGCATGATCACTCAGTCTGACCTCGCGGCGCGCAGACGCGTCGCCGTGCTCGGCTACAGCATCCCGACCAGTCTTGAATTCCTACCGACCAGTCTTCTGGGCCGAGATATTTCGATAGGCCGTATCATCTTTAAAGTCGTCGGTGTCTTCGCGGAGGTCGGATCAAGCGGCTATGGTCCGAGTGTCGACGACGCGATTTACATTCCGCTGACCACGGCTCGATTTCGTGTCTTTGGCTCGGATCGGCTCGGATCCCTCTCCGCTGAAGTCAAAGAAAACATCGGAGTCGACATGGCCATGGTCGACATCGAGCGTGTGTTACGTCGCGAACACAAAATCCGTCCCGGCGACCCAAACGACTTTCAGATCATGAATCGAAGCGTGTTTAGCGACATGATGCAATCGATTACTAGCACCTTATCGACGTATGTCATCGGTATCCTCGCGATAAGCCTTCTTATCGGAGCCATCGGCATCCTAAGCATCATGCTGGTCTCCGTAACCGAGCGAACCCGAGAAATCGGCGTCCGCAAAGCACTTGGCGCCACCCGCGGAAACATCCTTACTCAGTTCATTGTGGAAGCAATTACCTTAGGCGCGCTAGGCGGATTGTTTGGCATTATTCTCGGATGGCTTGGAAGTGAGGCCATATCGTCCCAATTTGATATGCCTCTGATCTGTCTCTTATACACATCTCCGAGCCCACGAGACCGAGGCTGATCTCGTATGCCGTCTTCTG
>CAXDSX010000322.1:0-2719 GCA_963992075.1 uncultured Pseudomonadales bacterium
TTTTCAAGCAGAAGACGGCATACGAGATCAGCCTCGGTCTCGTGGGCTCGGAGATGTGTATAAGAGACAGTCGTAGGGAAGCCCATCGATGTAAACCTTCCCGGGTCCGGCCTCGATGACCGTGACAAGGATTTTGCCCACATGAAAGGTGTGGCCGCTTCACAGCTCGCTGAAGCCGCCCCTCTTCGCCTCATCCCCATGCCCGCAAGACCGAGGCCGAGGAGAAGGGCGGTGGAGGGCTCGGGGACAGCCACCATGCCCGCTGCATCACGCCATACTCGGACGTTGTGCCAGAACCCAGCGTATATGTTCTATCCTCTACATTTTTCGGCATAAACCATGCGTTCAATTTTCATTGAGGGAAGATTTCGGCCGATTGCTTTTGCATACCGATGGTTCAATTCCTCATAGCTGAGGTCTTCGATCAGGCGCCAGCCGTACTCGCCGAGAAAATCGGCCACCTCGGCCGGATCAAAGCCAAAGTGCCAGGTTTTGTCTTTGATAAGCATGCGCTCGTACATCTTTGCTTCGCCGTAAAGGTTCTTGCCTTCAATAAAATCTTTAAGAACGTAAGTAAAGGTAAGTTGGCTACCCGTGGGAGCCTTCGCAAACAAGGTGAAGGTTTGGCGCACGGCCGATTCCGTCAAATATTGCGACACAGCCTCCCAAATAAAGAACGTCTTCTTGTCAGCCACATACCCATATTGATTGAGCACTGCTCCCAACTCCTGTGTGATGAAGTTAATCGGTACTAGCGTGACGTGGGGCGGAATTGCGCCTAATGTGTTGTGAACCCCGTTCCGTTTGGCTTCGATGTTGATAGGTTGATCGACTTCCCAGGTTGGAATAGTGGCCAGTGCAGGGAGTCGGTAAGCGCGCGTGTCAAATGCTGCACCTAGATTGACGATAGCTGCGACAGATCCGTTTTTCGCAGCAGCGACAATTGTTTCATCAATGTACCGCTTGCGGCACAGGAAAGCGCTCGTTGCACCTTTAACCTGCTTCTCAAACAAGTTCAGCATCCAGTTACGCAACCACGAGCTGCGCGTCAATTGCAGGAAAAACCGCTCTCCTCTCGGGAGGACTTTGACCGCTAAATCATCATGAATGATCCGTTTTGCAGGCGGCTCGTATTGTTCCAGCGCGACGAGAAACGTGGGACCGCTGCCTGTTTTGGCGGCATTGCTTGTGTCAATCGTGTCGTTTGTCTGTTTCATGCCATTGAGGATAGGACATATAAGCTGGGTGCTGACACAATGGTCGAGTATGGGCGTTATGTGAAATTCCTATGGGAAGCCCGTGGCGGGCTTCACTGGCTTCAATACTGGGTTTATGTCTGAAATAAGCCCATCCTGAATCAGGATGTCCCCTTTTGGCAGCACACCGACTTCCGGGTCCATGGAAGTAATCGTTGCGTTTCTTATGATCATCGCCTTGCTCATATCGCCAGCCCATAACGGTTAAATTGCATCTGATCTCAGTGAAAAACACCCGCCATGGGGCTCCCCTAGTGATTCAGGATAACGCCCATACTCCCGCCACGGGCACCCCTGGGTATTTAACATAACGCCCATACTCGGACGTTGTGTCAGAATGCAGCTTGTATGTCCTATCCCCACGACGTTGGGCTAACGCGATGACGACAAGAAACGGACGCGATCAATGGATGCGCGAACTCAAGGCCTCACTCATGACACGTTTTGCCCGGCGCGCGTTGACGACGCGCAAAAGCGGCATCGATGGGATCGCGAAGTCCCTACTCGAGCGTCAGGCGAGCATACCGACTGAACCGGACCCGGAGCTCGACCATCCGGACGATTGGGATCGGCCAATCGACTGACGAGAGGCCTCGAGTCCGGACCACCCAATCAGAGTGAGCCTTGCCGGCAGCCTTGACTCAAACTTGGAACATCGATATAACTTAGAACGATGTCCCAAATCGAGAGCCAACCGACCCTGCGCGAAGTCAACATCGAGTCCCGCCGCCAGCGGATACTCGAGGCGGCCCGCAGCCTGATCGCGGGCGGTGGCATGCAGTCGCTTTCGATGCGCAAGCTCGCTGCGGAGTCGGGGCTCGCCGTCGCCACCCTCTACAACCTCTACGGATCACGCGATGAAATCCTCTTCGCGCTGATCCAGGACGGGGTCGACCGCATCGTTCCGATCCTCGATGCCGAGGCGCCCATCGAGGAGCCGCTCGCCCGGTGCCGCGCCGTGATCACCGTCAGCGTTCGGTTCTTCGCCGAGAACGAGGCGATCTATCGCCCGATGCTCGTCGCCAGTTACGAACGCCTGTCAGGGCTGTCGGCGGGGGCGGATGCCGATCGTCGACTCGCGAAGCAAGCGGCCTCGATGCAGCGTGAAGGCATCGAGCAGGCGATCGCGCAGGGACTGCTGACCGGTTCCCTCGACCCCGAACGCCTCGGAGAGCAGATCTACCACGGCTACGAACTTGCCGCGGTGCAGTGGGGGTTTGGTCTTCTCGACGCGGCGGGCTTCCGGACACGCGCGCTCTACGGGATGGTTCTCGTGCTGCTCGCCGTCGCAAGCGACGCCGTGCGGCCGGAACTCGAAGCCGAGGCGCAAGGGCTCGAGCGCGAGCTCGCAGCGGTCGCTGTGCGATCCAGTCCGCGAGGAAAGCAATTCGCCTGAACCGTTCTAAAGCGCCCAAACCTCTCACGACTCAAAGACAAAATAAAGGAGCCCTCCCATGAAGCGC
>CAXDSX010000323.1:0-2685 GCA_963992075.1 uncultured Pseudomonadales bacterium
TTTCAAGCAGAAGACGGCATACGAGATCAGCCTCGGTCTCGTGGGCTCGGAGATGTGTATAAGAGACAGGCTTTCAGTCAATCAAGGTTCTCATTCGAGCTAGTCGACTTCTATTGGCTCACACCCAAGCGGATGGTTGAGCCGGTTAAGAACTTGGTGCGGGTATTATTTTTTTGTGTCGCCCGCGTCGGGAAAAGAAGGTTGGAATTGTTTGTACACGTAAGCTCCGATGCGTTCCACGCGCTGCCGTTCTTCCTGGTCAAGCGGACCAGCTTCAAGAGCTGAGATCGCCTCGTCCATTTGTTGGGCGTTGGCCGGTCCACAAAGCACTAGGTCTACGTGCGGATTTGAAAGTGCAAATCGATAACAATCGCGAGCCGATAGTGGGGCTTCTCCGGGGGGCATTTTTTGAGCATCGAGTAGGTGTCCCCAGCGCGTTGCTGTGTAGGCGAGTATTGCCGGCCGGGGTTGATTCGGTACGAACGGGAAAACGTCTTGTTCAGCGCCTCGGTGCGCGGCGTTGTACCTCAACATAAACATGTCGTAGGCAGAAGCGTTTTGGCCTTGTTGGCTGGTGGTAAGGAATTCCTTAAGCAGCGGTCGATTGTGCGTGCTCAACGAAAGAAAACGTACCTTACCGCGATCACGTAGTTGCTCGAATACTTCGAGGTAGTCGTCTGTGGGGACTTCGTTACGCGCACCGAGCAATAGATAGTCGAAATAGTCGAGACCTGCGCGCCGGAGCGCGATTTCCACCGACGGCACCATTAATCGTGGCGATCGTGCATACGATTGAACGGTCAGAACTAGTTCATCGCGGTGTCGTTTGGCCAAATGCCGAATGGCTTGCCCGAACGCCGGTCTTCGGATGGAACCCCAATAGAGGTAATTCACACCACGCTCGAATGCGTGCTCGACCACGCGTCGAGGCAAACCAAAACTCGATCCAATGCCGAGCCGACTAGCTAACAAACCACCGTATCCGAGTGGTCGCTTTTCTAAGAAATTGCTCACGTTTCCACCACTTTTTTGGTCCGTTCTATTGCGGTTTTTTGTAACCGCCGAACGTTGTCATTCTGCCTTCTTGTTCGAATAAAGTGACATCCTCGAAATCAGCTTCAAGCCAACCAAGATGCGTCTCAACATTATCGAAGACGAGGTCACAATTTAGGAAAGATCCGCCCGGCGCGAGCAATTGTGCGACTTCTTGGTAAATGCCTCGAATGCGTTCCGATAAGCGGACATTATGAATAGCGATCGATGAAACGACGGCGTCGAATGATTGTGATTGTTCAAAGGGCGCGACCCAGTTTGACCGCGATAAGTCGCTCTTGACGTAGTCAACTCGGTCAATGAATTCGCCGAGTCGCTCCCGTGCATGTTGATGCATGGGTTCTGAAAAATCCTGGCAGATAACACGGGCCTCGGGAAAGACTTCTAGAACGCAACGGGTCAGTTCCCCGTACCCGGCGCCGACATCCAAAACCTGGATTTAGTCTTGCCGTTGTCGCGGAATTCGCTCGATCATGCGCGTGAGCATCGGTCGGCGATCCTCGTCTCTCGTAACGTCTTTTTTTATCCAGTCGTTGACGTAATCGGCAGAGTGCCAGTCGTGTCTACCATGCGGATCGGAGCGATTTCCTACCACGGCCATCTCTTGAAGCCATCAGCGGGAACTACGCTTTGATCGCTGTTAGAGCGCTGGTGGCAGAACCAACCCATACGATCTCGGTTTATAAGCCTCTAGGGTGTTCCACAAGAGTCACCCTCGTAGATCCCAATGTCGTCCAACTGCACGCTTCTCGTACTCTGCGCCATATCGAATGCGATTCGCGCGGATGTATCGGTGTTCCCAATGGTGACGGTGTGAGAGAACTGTTTGAAGCTCGCATCGATCGTTACTTGCCTTTGTCCGTTCGAAATATTGGCATAGCCGTCCGCTCCGGCATCGAGGTACGCGGTCATCATCCGAGAGCCCCCTGTGGTGCGCGCGCGATAACAAAAGGTGTACTCCTGGTCGGCGACTAACCAAATGCGGTGGAACAGCTGCACGCGCCACGGTTGGTTGGACGAGACCGTGTCGACGTCGAATTGGACCATGCCGTTGGTGTGCCTAACGGACCCGTTTAGCAGAGTGGTTCCCCAACTTTCGTCCCACTCGTCAAACGTACCGCCGCTTTCGATTAGGTTTCCACTCCGAGCAGGAACAGGCCTTAAGTCCGAATAGACAAGTGCATCGTTACTGAATAGCCCACCGGGATTTTGCACTTGGACCAGGTACATGCCGCCAGCTTCCGGAATTTCGTCGATTTCCATGAGAACAATTTCGTTGTCGCAGTTGGGTAGTGAGCCCGTTTCACACCGGATTTGACCCTCAACTCGTTGTCCATCAACAAACACCGTGGCGCCTGATCGAACGTGGCGGCCCCTCATCCGTAGTGTCCGCGCGTCGCTTAAGAAGGCGACCTCGACGGATCCGGTTTGTTCTTGAATAGGTGTGTCGTTCCAAAGTGCGGGTTGGGGATAGTTATAAAAGTCTACATAGGGGCCCAGACGACCAGTGAGGGTCAACACCATCGCGCCATTCGCGGCTTCTGTGACGAGTTCTTCGCGAGAAAACGCTTCGGGGCTGTCTCTTATACACATCTCCGAGCCCACGAGACCGAGGCTGATCTCGTATGCCGG
>CAXDSX010000324.1:0-2682 GCA_963992075.1 uncultured Pseudomonadales bacterium
CAGCAGCAGTGGTCACAGCAGTTCGAGCGATAGTAGTAGCGGTGAAACGTCTGGATTCGCGGGAACCAACAGTTCTGTCCAAGCATTAGACTCTGACGGCGACGGGATTTGCGATTTGTGCCCGATCCAACTGGCCGATTACTTCAGTACGGGTTCGTACACCGTCGTGGTTGAGTTCTCGAATCTTACGTTTTATGGGCCCAATTCATCAGCTGGCAATCTGACGGAACCTTTTCAGAAGGTGCAGGTAACGTTTGACGTTGTGGAGGACCAGATGGCCCAGTTCACGAACACGTATCAAGCGGGGCAGTTTTTTGATGGAGTATTGGCCTCTGAGGTGGTGCAGTACACGGTTTCAGGAACCGACATTGTCGACTCGACAGGTAGCGCACTTGCAATTGGTGCGACGGAAGCGGCGCAGTTAGCGGCGATACCCGACGCAGAGTTTGCGTTACAGAATGTCATGTACGACACGCCGGCGGGTTGGGGTCAGAGCATCGCTTGGGGTATTGAGACGGGCACGCTTGTATCAGACGACGACTTATCTGAGCTCGAGTGTAAAAAGGATGCGGATGGAGCCTATGAGACCCATCCCGAGTACACGGGCTCTCAAGCCACGGAAACGCGATATTGTAATCAACAACTGTGGGGCGTGAATAACATCACAACCACCTACCGCGTTTCCGTTCAAACGGCACCGAGTTATGAATTGACGACCACGGCGGGCGTACCGGTCGTGTTTTCACAGCCAAAAGTTCTTTACTACACGGTGCCTGAGGAAACCGCTTATGGCGATGACGCAGGTAAGAAAATCCGACTTGAGTATCGGAGTTTTGGAAACCTCGATGGGATACCGGGTTATGTATACGATACCGCCACAGGGGAAGAAATGGGCCAATTTGTGAACGATTGGAAGCCCACATACCGCTACATTTCACGGTTTAATCTCCCAGATGGCAGCACGCTGGTCGATTCAACTGACGATAGCGTCACCTATAAGAGCAAAGCGTTAAATGGTGAGGAATGGCTGAGTGACGAACCCAACTGTACCGGTGCTTCCCCGTGTGCCATCGGCACCATGACTTACAACGGCAAGCGTTCGATGTTGGTCAAGAACTCTAAGATGAAGAATCTTGGCCCTGGTGGACCGGATTACATAGGTGTCGAACCGACGACCATTATTAATAATGGTGAGCCGTCGGTGGTACACGAAGAGATTGTCTACGATCCAACTCCCTAATCCATTCGATTCGTAGAGAGTGAAAAGGCCTCGATATTCGGGGCTTTTTTTATTAGTCCAACACGACGCTTATTTAGCGTCTTTATGATTCATCCGAGCATGTTGCGCGGTCAAAGAGAGACGACGATTCCTGCGGAGAGGTGGCCGTAGGGATGTCCGAAGAACTTGTTGGTCTTACGGTTGTAGGAAATAGGTTCGACACCTAAGAGGTAATGATTGGATGCTTGTGCACGAAGATAGATGGCAAAGAATTCCCTTGTGTACCAAAGGGACGCATTCAGTACGATGTTGCTGTCGAAGTCTTCCCGATCAGGGTTGGGTTCGTAATCGGGCCGATCGACCTTATAGAACGCAAGTCCAAGGTTTCCGAATAGAGCATCCGTTAACGGCATGGAACCCGCGATCTCATAGCGGAATGCGTTTTCATACCATGGTGTGACCTGTGGTAGCTCTTGTTTTAGGTCGTCGATGACGAGACCCAGAGATAAGCCTTGATACACCGTGTTGAGGAGAAATGGGTCATCGATGTCAAAGAGTCTCGATGTCGTGCCGGTCTCGATTTTGCTTCTTTGGAAACGAAGACTTTGATTGAGCTGGATTTTGTCGCGGATGACGGTACGAAAGTTCAATCCGATGTAAGCGCGCTGCTCTTCGGCAAGACTAGTCAAGGCGGGGTAGTAAAGCCGCTCGCCTGTTTCGAGAAAATGATCGCCATCCATCAATCGAAAGTCCGCACTTTCGCAACCCCCACCCAAGATAACACCCTGGTCTTCGATGCAGTCGATCTCGAGCTTCTCTTGCTCCCGCGTTCCCAAGCCGATCACTGCGCTCACTAGGAACCCGGTGGATCCTTCGCCGCATCCGTCACGAATGGATATACGTTCGCATCGTTCGCGACCCAGAAAGATCTCGGATTCGAGACGGTGCCCGTCAATTTGCGACTCCAGTTCGAACGGTTCGCCATCGCGCGTGACGCCACCCGTGGTGGTCTCGTATTGATAGCTGACAACGGCTCGATCAAAAAACCGATTCGAAATGGAGAAATTAATGGTGTCTGCGGATTCCGGCTTCGACCGGCTTTGAATCTTAGAGCCGTAATCGAGCACGTCGAGGCTTTCGTCAAAGTACGTGTATTCGGCGGCCATCCGCGTTTCCTTGGTATCAAGCTCAGCAAGTGAAGCGCTCAGGAAATCGATATCGGCAACAAGGGGCGTGCATGTGCAAGCGAGAATAATCATTGACGTTGATCTAAAGACGCCGGAAAAGGACAAAACTGGCGTTATTGAAGCGTCGGACATATGGATACACCGGGCCACAGGGATTTGGCGCGCAAGCTTATCACGGGATACGGGTCAGTCTAACGGCGATAAGTCGTGATTTTCTGAGCCTGTCTCTTATACACATCTGACGCTGCCGACGAATAGAGAGGTGTAGATCTCGGT
>CAXDSX010000325.1:0-2680 GCA_963992075.1 uncultured Pseudomonadales bacterium
CATTCTCCCCGGTACGTTACGACGACCTCTCCAGGCTTTGCGACCGGCTGAAGATCTTCGTGGTGCGCGGCCAAGGTGCTTCCCGATAGGATTGTTACGAAAACGGTTAACAGGCACCCTAAACTTTTAGCTCGTCGCATTGTTGTTGACCTCCTAGTTGAACACCAAGAGCATCACATCGTTTGTTGGATGGCAACTGCTGGTGGCGTGACATATTTGGACGGGAACCGCTATTTGGTTATCGGTTATATAAGGGATTGGATGAATCCCAATCAGCCCAACGTCTGACATTAGCTAGCTGGGAATTGATGATTGCATCGGGCCCGAACACGCGACAACACGAAACCACCCATGCTCTAGCGACGTGTGCGTCTATCCTTCGGCTGCCGAGATAGTGGTCCACAACGGACCACCATCCCATTCCTTGAACTACTTTTGTTGGTATCGGTAATAGTTCGTTAAGGGAATCATGAGGTGGGCGTACTTGGAGCCCGGGAACATCACGTACGGTGCTCCCGACCTAAAGTCTGTGGTGTGATTCGCGATGGTATTTGGATCCTTGGGCATGAGCATCAAGTGTGGCCCTGACTCGATCCATTGACTGGGATCCTTGGCATCTTTCTTGTTCATCACCATGGGCGTCGTATTGTCCTCGCCAACGTCACCGTGGAGCATCCACATAAAACCATCGTGGTCTAATTCGGGAGACGTTCCTGCGCCATATGCTTCCATCCACTTTAACGACTGAGCATCCGCACAAACGGGCATGGCATGGTGCGCGTCGTCCCAACCCGTATCCGGCATAGGCCTGGGATTCCCGGCCATGCATGTCCAGCCGTTGTCTCCGTGACGTAAAACAGTATTGGCGGGCGACATGATGGTGGCTCGTTTGCCGATAAAGTCGGGGGCAGCCGTCGAATAGGCCGCAATTTGCCATTCGGCTGATGAATGGGGAGGGCTGTGTGCATCGGATAGCCCGTACTGGGAAACGACAATCGAAAACATTCCTAGTAATGTCTTTTTCATTTAAGTCTCTTCTCGCGATAAAGTCTGTGCGAACAGTCGAGACCAGAACCTACTGAAGTCTCTTCACCGTTGCAATGCGCAACGGGCGACTGACAACTGCGCGTGAACCAAGTTCGTTTCCACGGCTGTGGCGTCGTTTTGTTAGCGGTTGAACGATTACCTCAAGTACTAGGAATCGATAGAGGATTTGGGCCCAGTGGTTTCTTGTGCCAATGACGTGTCAGGCGTTAGGCATCAGGTCTCGCCCCCGTTTCTCTAGAGTCTCGGCGACATTCAACAGGCTCTCCCGATTGCAATCAGCGCCGAGCGCTGAGGCTTCAGCCCTGGCTAGCATTTCGGGCAAACGAGTTTGGATGCAACGACAAACCCATGCCAACGGATCGCCGACGGCTGCGGGATCAATCGGTACGGGGGGTTGATCGATGTACGAAAATCCATAGTGATAATGGGGAGCCTTGTTAAAACAGTCGAAACGTAGGATTTCTTCAAAGGAACCCTCGAGTTCGCCGAAGACGTGGACCGACGGTCCTTCCTCAAACCCGACGTGGCGATACTCGACGGCGAACGATAAATTGCCTACCTCGATCATGTCCAACTCTGCCGTATTTGCCGGCATTCCTTGAAAGCCCTGTTGAGCTTCTGCCATTGATTCTTCTCCCAACGGTCGTGTGTTTACCCAAAGCGGACTGCAGTTCTATCAGTTCCTCGAACCTTTGGAAATGGTCAATTGGTGCGGCGTCATTCGAACAGGAACGCCTTGGCACGAGTCTCTTGCGGCGAACCAAACGATCCGATATCGACAATCTTGTCCGCTAGGCCATGCTCAATCGATGACTGATGACCGAGATCGACAACCCACACTCTCTCTGGTTGTAAGCTGCGATGGGGCTCGTGTCGTAGTGGCGTCGCCACTTCGCCTCCGAACTCAGAAGCGGCAAGCATGAGACCCGGATAGAGAAGAAGGATTCCTCGACAATAAGTGACGATGCCGCGCATATCGACTTTACGATGGTAGGACCGTGTCGTCACGAGAACCCGACGTGTTGCTCGAAAAGTGCAGGTTGACGACGACTGCATGCATCAGGCACGACACGAAAAGTAGCTTGCTGCTTAACGCAGAAAGTTTGCGGTAATTGTCGGACTCATGCGAAGGGGTCGATCCCGGTCCTCATCATGCCGCCGACACGGCCGTAGTCTGGATTATGGGAGTCTTCGTAGGGATACAGTGATTTGCCTATCACACGTTCGAGCTCAGGGTACTTCTTGAGGAGCTGTGGAGACGTAGTTTCGTAGTTCTTTTGTACCCGCATGTACGTACGCATGTAGTTTTGTACAAGGGTTACCCGGAGTCCCGGATTGGTTCGTGCTTCCGAGGCATGCCACGTCGCACCGTTCCAGATGGCGAGTGAGCCGGCCTTGGCGATTAACGGGACGAACTTAAACGGTGTGTTCTCTAGATTGGCTTCGTGGGGCATGGTGGCACGACCCTGGTGATGACTGCCCGGGACAAAAACGGTGGGACCATCCTCCGATCCACCATAGTCCGTGCAGAGCCACGATGCATTGCACATGTGCGCGATCTGACCCGCTCCGGGAGGGATGCCGTGCGAATCGCTGTGCAGGCCGAGAGCACCAACACCTTCACCTTTGATAA
>CAXDSX010000326.1:0-2661 GCA_963992075.1 uncultured Pseudomonadales bacterium
ACCGAGATCTACACCTCTCTATTCGTCGGCAGCGTCAGATGTGTATAAGAGACAGATATATGCCGTCGAGATCGTCGGACACGGTCGTCAGAAAGCAAGACGACAATTGTGATCGTAATGTCCCCGAATTAAACAACGTAGGTGTAGAACTCATAAAGTCGAATGATGAAAGGAGTCCGTAAAATTCGACGGCGCGTTCCTCAGGATTCTCTTCCTGAAGGGCTAAACCCATCGCGACCCGCATGAAGAAGATCTGGGGCAACTCGAACCGAACCTCGTTCGAATGCAAAAAGTATCGGTCGTATAAGGTCTGTAAACCCAGGTAGTTAAATTGCAAGTCGCGTTCCGGGATGAGAGACGACCCCAAACGCACAAGGTCATATCGCCCGAGCTCCGGTGCGAGTAGCTCCAATTCTATGCCTCGAAGGATAAATGCTTGAAAAGCTTCGCCGTAGGTGTCCGACATCTGTGATTGCGTGGCTTGATAATCTTCCTGCCCTTGACTACGGACGTCGAGAAATTCAAGTGCTTCGGTTCGGAGTTGGTCTAACAAAAGTCGGGCGGTTACAAATGTGTAGTTTGGCTCTTCCTCGACTAACGTTCGAGCCGTAATGAGCAGAGACGTAGCGACGTCCATTTCCGATATTCCGTCATACATATTGGACAACGATTCGGTCAAGATGCGTTGAGCGTCGACATCTTCGAGTCCTTCGCAGGCCTCCGTAACAAGCGTTCGAATTCGGTCCATATCGAGGGCAGCGCGATCACCGTCCCTTCTGACGACGTTAATCGTTATCGACGGGTCTGATGCTGCGTCGACATCCTCGGTTTCCCTTGCTCTCGCCCGTTCTTCGCGGTACAGGACGTAGGTTCTCGCAACTTTATGTTCCCCGGAACGCATCAGAGCAAGTTCAACCTGATCCTGCACATCCTCGATGTGAATCGTTCCACCGGACGGTAGACGACGCGTAAATGTTGACGATACCTGTCCAGCTAGACCAGCAACGAGTTCGCGAATACGTGGCGATGCTGCTGCCGTACCTCCCTCGACAGCAAGAAAAGCCTTGGTCATCGCGACCCCGATTTTATCCTCGGCGTAGGGGACGACGGTGCCGTTACGTTTAATGACCCGGATCTGACCTGGTGCGGTCGCTGCAATGGAGGGGCTAATTGGACCTGGTGTTGGCGCAGTCACTTTGGCGAGACTGTTTTCGGGCGATTTTTGAGCTTGGTCATTTGGGTCGACCGATTCTGCTTGCATTAAAGATGGGTCCCCTTTTTGGCTTCTCGGCTACGTTCTCGTGCCTCTCTAATCAGGCTGGATCTGGCCTGTCGGATATATACTACATGTGGTGTTGTTGCGCAGTGCCTTATGTTGTCGATCTATCAGTTTCCATTGATGGTTGTTCCGAGACGCGAGTGCACGTGTACACCATATGTAGTTTTTTCCTGCGCGAGCGACACAACATAAAGGGATAATAACGGGAATGCAAGAAACTCCTTGGGGAAAACCTGTGGATTGCCTGTGAGTTATAAGGTAAAGCTCTTACCACTACATGTTGGGGTTAAGTAAGGGTAAATAAAGGTGAAAGAAAACGCGTTATGAACTATGTACTAGCTATAGATCAGGGCACCTCGAGTTCGCGAGCGATTGTTTTCGACGACGGAGGCAATCCCGTAGGCGACGCCAGTTACCCCTTTGATCAAATATTTCCT
Source organism: uncultured Pseudomonadales bacterium (assembly GCA_963992075.1). Classification (GTDB taxonomy): domain Bacteria; phylum Pseudomonadota; class Gammaproteobacteria; order Pseudomonadales; family Azotimanducaceae; genus UBA11889. The sequence goes on from CAXDSX010000326.1 coordinate 1,717, forward strand.
CGTGATGGATGGGTCGAACAAGATCCCGAAGTCATTTGGAACACGACATTGAAGGCCGCGCGAAACGCGATTGATTCTTCGCCGGTGGACGCGGGGGGAATTTCTGCAATCGGCATTACGAACCAACGCGAAACGACGTTGCTTTGGGACGCACAGTCGGGACAAGCCGTTCACAATGCGATTGTTTGGCAAGACCGCCGCACCCAAGAACGTTGCGTACAAATGCAATCGGATGGGATGGCGGCCACGGTTAACGAAATCACCGGTCTCATTATCGATCCATACTTTTCAGGCACAAAGCTTGAGTGGTTGCTTCGTGATCCCGAATCGCAGCGGTTAGCTGGGTTAGATCGGTTACGGTTTGGTACGGTAGATTCTTTTTTGGTGTGGCGACTAACGGGGGGGCGAAACCATGTTACGGACGCCACCAATGCAGCGCGTACACAGTTATTCGACATCACGCGCCACGTATGGAGCGACGTCCTTTTGGAATACTTCGGAATTCCAGCGAGTTTGCTCCCGGAGGTTAAGGATTGTGTGGCCGATTTTGGGACCGCGGACGCGCGGTGGTTTGGTGCTGAAATACCCATCTTTGGCATTGCCGGCGATCAGCAAGCGGCGTTAATCGGTCAGGGTTGTATTTCGCCAGGTATGGTGAAAAGTACATACGGCACCGGTTGTTTTGTCATGGTCAATACCGGAGGAAAACGGATAGATTCGACAACGGGATTACTGACCACCATCGGCTATCGAATTGCTGGCCAGACCACTTTTGCGATGGAAGGCAGCATTTTTTCGGCCGGCGTAGCCATCAAGTGGTTACGCGACAAGTTAGGTTTTATTCAAAGCGCTGCTGAAACGGCCGAAATCGCTAGAAAAATGGGTGGCAATACCAATGGTGTTTTTGTTGTGCCCGCGTTTACGGGTCTAGGGGCGCCGCACTGG
>CAXDSX010000327.1:0-2660 GCA_963992075.1 uncultured Pseudomonadales bacterium
TTCTATAACTCATTATATTTTATACATAATATATTCATCTCGACGTTCTTGATCTCGGCTCGTATCATGAGTCCATGAACCAATCACTGATCGCCGTTTCGTTGTGCTTAGTTCTTAGCGCTTGTTCGCAAAACGACGGCAACACGATTCTGACCTCGACACTGGCCGCCCCCGAGCACTACAAGGTGGAGTTTGAGAACGAGTACGTGCGGATCATTCGAGTCAGGTACGGTCCCGGCGAGTCGTCCGCGATGCATTCTCACGAATCCTTTGTTGGCGTGACGTTGACGGGCGGTCAGAGTAATTTCACCGGACTCGATGGAACGTCCGAAATCCGTCCCGCAGGTCGTCCAGGAGACATCATTGACGGTGATTTGAATCCTCATGCCGTCCTTAGTGTTTCCGAGTTAGAACAAGAAAGCGTATTTGTTGAAATCAAGCGTCGATACCCGGCGACAGATCAAAATACCCCCAATGCCGTTGAGGCAGATCCGGGCAATGCCAAGATCGAGCTTGAGCGTTCTGACATACGAGTGGTTCGGATCAAAAGTCCAGCGGGACACGAAACGCCCGTTCATTCCCACAAAGCGGGGGTTTCCGTCGCGTTAACTGATATGAACGTTGCCGCGACCTCCGCGTCGGGAGACGTTACGGAGATGAAACGATCGGCGGATGACGCGGCAACCGTCCGAAGCAAGAGGAGTTCATCGGCGAAAGAACTTAAGCTATGAACCTTTCGCAGTTATTTTTTTGAGCTGATTTAATCTCAGGATGATCAGCGTCGTACGATCATCCTGAACGCTCCTCTAGCCACCCGACAATTAGGTCGGCTGCATGCGCTTTGGCGTTATCGGGGGTCTGTAAGTAGTGGTCGCCCGGTACCATCGCCAGCGTTTTATCGGTCGACCCAAGGTCGTCATAGATTCGCTTTGCATCACTAGGGAAGACTCCCGAGTCAGCCAGACTTTGAACCACAAGAGACGGCTCAATAATTTGATTGAGGTGTGGTCCGCCACAACAAAACGAATCCGACAGACTCCACATAGACAACCATGTCCGCAGCGTATTGGTTAGCCCAATCCCTTGGGGACTGTAGTTCGCCCTTCGAGGATTGCCGGCATAGCACCAATTCTTTTTTCGCTCGGACGCATCGATATCGGAATCCACGAAACGTAGATCGGCCCATGTTCGGTACAGATTAAAACCTCGGTCGAACATGTTGCGTTGCCTTAATCGAGCTAATTCCGAATGGCACCAGTTGGTGATGCGGGTATTTCGCTCTACTTGCGCCTCGCGGTACCGTTCAATGAATTCCGGGGGATAAGGGGGTCCATTAGCCTCGTTGTACATGTCGAGTTCGGGATCAACTGAGGTTGGATCCGACTCGTCGGTGACGGCCGGATCAAACCACGCGGTCAGCACCTCGGGTCGACCTCCATGTGCACAAAGGGACACGTAAAAATCAGCCGGAGTTAATTCATGAAGTGCGTCCGGTAACTTGAGGCCTGGGGTTGGCGCCATGCTGACACTTTTTGCTTGTGACTGGTATGCGCCCATCAGCGAACCACCGCCCGAATTCCCTAGGATGACAACCTGTTCGACACCCGCCAGCTCTTTCAGCCAGGCAACGCCGACTCCGATATCCACCAGGGCATGTTCGAGTAGAAAAAAGGCTTCATTGCCACGAAATCGGGTGTTCCATCCCAGAAACCCGTATCCCCGAACCGCCATGTACTCGCCAAGGTAGTGCTCACTGAAGTCAACGTTATAGTGCGACGCTATGAATGCTGTCTTGGCATGTTTGTTGGTCGGTTCGTAATAGATGCCTTGGCACGGGTGAAAGCCCGCGCCATTCCTTTTTCCGGTGGGAGATTCTGAGGACACAAAAGTGCGTCGCCAAGGGATCGTCATAACGCGCCTTCGATGCCTATTGCCCGGTACGAATTTTCTCGGGTCGGAGCGTCAACAGGCAAAATTCGTCGGGCGCTTGCTGCCACGCAGTAAGCACACTCCGGAGCCGTTCGTCTTCCATGTTCCAGTACTGATCTGCTAGCCGAGTCGCAAGTTCAATACCACCTTCATCATTCAGATCAATTAGACCATCAAAGGCCACCCACGCTTCGGGCTCCCCTACCGCGTTCGTGACAAGTACCGAAGCTCTCGCGTCTCGTTTGATGCGGTCGATCTTGGGCGTTTCTTTTCCCGCGAACATTTGCACTTTTGTGCCGGTCCATTCAAACCAAACAGGAACCCCTATTGGAGCACCGGTGGCATCGTTCGTGATCAAAATCGCAAGGCGTGGTTTAGTGAGGAACTCGTCGCGATGTGCTTCGTTTCGGAAGGGATTGCTCATGAATTCCTCGGCCCATAGTCGTTGGATTAACTATGCTAGCAGCAACGCGAAGGAACGCGGCAAACCACACTCAAAAGCCTTTCGGTGATTTTAGATCAACACCTGCCCGAAACGGCCTAACGACATCAACATCCCTAATAGAAGGAAAACCAGACCGATCCAAAAGAGACGATTTCTGTACGTCTTGGCGTACATCGACAGTCCCATCAATCCGATGCCGAGCGGTAAGAACGCGGTGCCAAGATCCGAAAGAGCCCCGTAGAGAACGAGATAGAGCGATAAAACACCGTATACGATTCCAGCTGTC
>CAXDSX010000328.1:0-2659 GCA_963992075.1 uncultured Pseudomonadales bacterium
CATTGGATCTTTGCGAATCATTTCGCGTTGCAAGGATCGTAGCGCGACCGAAAACGGCAAGCTGTGGGTGGCCGACGAGATCGAAACAAGTTGTTTGGTCACCGCCGGAAACATGAATGTGTGGGCAAGTGCCGTCATGCCGCCGATCGAGGGGCCGACGACGGTATGAGGATGCTCAATGCCTAGACGTTCGACCACTTGTTGACCCGCGAATGCGACGTCTTCGAGGCATAACACGGGAAAGGTTAGCCGATAGGGTTCCTCGGTGGCCGGATCGATTGACGCTGGTCCGGTAGAACCGAAACAGCTACCAAGCGAGTTGACGCACACGACAAAGTAACGCGTGGTATCGATGGGCTTTTCGGGCCCCACCATGTCTTCCCACCAACCGCTGGACGGATCCGCGTGGGAAGAAGCGGCGTGGGCTGAGGGTGATAGACCGGTGAATAAAAGTACCGCGTTGTCCTTGGCCGTATTCAGCTGGCCCCACGTTTCGTAGGCGATCGTGGCTTCGGCTAACTCGCCGCGCCGGAGAGCGATGGTCCCTTGTATTTCAATAAATTGTCTTGCGTCCGGCATACGTATTCGGGGGTTCCATGCAAACGACACGAAATGATCACCATGGCAACGTGATCAGGTAGTGCTATTGAGTATGACCGATTCCAAAGTGTGGTTCAGGTACTGATGTAAGGGCGAAAAATAATAGGGAATTAAATTGTTATAAAACAATAATATATAGGCTATTAATATATTACATATTAAGATGTGTCCATGTCTGGATGATAGGTTTCAACCCATCGATTCGATCGAATCGTTAAGATCTCACCATGACCGAATCGGACGACCAAACGCTCTGGGTGCTTCTTCAAACCGATGCGAATCGCAGTGTGATCGCTGACGCGTCGCTGGTGCTCACCGCGATGGGTATCGTCAATCGATCTGCCCGCAACACATACGAGTGGCAGTTGTATGTGCCGTCGGTGTCCCGTGACGTCGCGATGCGACAGCTCGAGTTATACCGACGTGAAAACACTCCAATCACGCTACCGAAAGTTCTTCGCATCGACACGGGTTGGCCGGGAATTGTCGGTTACTTGTTGGTGATTTGGTCGGTTCCGACACTCGCGGGCATGTTCGCGGGAATCGATTGGCAGACCGCTGGGCAGATGGACGTGACGTTAGTCGGTGCGGGCGAATGGTGGCGATTGGTTTGTGCACTGACGCTACATGCCGACTTGCCTCATATTGTGGCCAATTCTTTTTTTGGCGCGGTCTTTGGTTTGATGGTAGGCCGGCACTTGGGCTCGGGGTTTGGCTGGCTGTTGGTTTTATTGGCAGGGGCTACGGGGAATGGTCTCAATGCCTTTTTCCGGCCCGATGGCTTTCTGTCCATAGGGGCGTCGACGGCAACGTTCGCGGAGGTAGGGTTAGTCGCTGCCTACGTCGTCGCGCGCGGTTATTTTCGTGGCGGGGGATTCCGGCGCAATGCAGCGCCGATATTTGGAGCGATCGCGTTGCTTGCGTTCACGGGTGTCAGTGGAGAAAGAACTGACATCCTCGCCCATTGCGCAGGTTTATTTGCTGGCATTGTCTTGGGCATCGCGGCTTCGTCGTTCGACGTCCGAAGGCTAGGTAAGAGCGGCCAGTGGATAGCCGCAGGCGTAGCCCTGGGTATTGTAGTAACAGCATGGTCACGAGCTATTTAGGTCCTGGATTAATCCTCGAAATCGATCCGGTCGGATATAGATAAGCTATTTCCCGACTTTTCGGGTTAATGGAAATTCTATGGACGTTGGATGAAATTTGCTGAAGATAGCGTGGAAGGGTCTTGAGTCAGTACCGTTAACGCTGGTCTATCACCGTTAACTCGGTTATGACTGTATGGGTGTTAGTTGTGAACGTTGACTTCTTGGCGAAACGACGCCGAGAAAAGGTGGAGGGAAATTTATGTTGGACTTAATCATACCGGTCCTGATGCTACTCGTTGTCGTGTTTGTCCTGACGTCTATGGTGAAGTTCGTGCCGCAGGGCCACATCTTCACGAAAACGCGTTTTGGGAAATTTACGGGGCAACTGGGCCCTGGTCTCAACTTCCTGGTCCCGATTATTGAAAAGGTGGACAAAAAAATAAACGTCATGGAAAGCGTGTTGGACATTCCGACCCAATCCGCGATCACGCGAGACAATGCCCAAGTCTCGGTAGACGGCGTCGTCTTTTATCAGATTCTTGAGGCCGACAAGGCCGCGTATGCCGTCTCGGATCTTGTGCGGGCCATGGAAAACTTAACCATGACCAACATCCGTACCGTGATGGGCAACATGAATTTGGATGAACTCTTGTCTCAACGCGAAACGATCAATGCCCAACTTCTAAACGTCATTGATGAAGCTACGACCCCTTGGGGTGTCAAGGTAACTCGAGTCGAGATTAAGGACATTGACCCACCGCGCGATCTGGTCGATGCGATGGCGCGGCAGATGAAAGCAGAACGGGACAAGCGCGCCGAGATTTTGAGTGCCGAGGGTAAACGGCAGTCAGAAATTCTCGAAGCGGAAGGTCAGAAGCAAGCACAGATTTTAAATGCCGAAGGAGCTGTCTCTTATACACATCTGACGCTGCCGACGAATAGAGAGGTGTAGATCTCGGTGGTCGCCGTAT
>CAXDSX010000329.1:0-2644 GCA_963992075.1 uncultured Pseudomonadales bacterium
GATGTGTATAAGAGACAGATTGAGCACGTTGTCCCACTCCTCTGTGGGTAACTCGTGCACTGGCAATCGCGCTACGGCGCCCGCGTTGTTGACGAGGATATCGATCGGGCCGAGTTCGCTGACCGTAGCGTCAATGAGTTCGCGGATCTGTTGTTCGTCTACCATGTCACACGGAACTGCAAGACCGTCAATCTGTTGAGCCACCGCGTTGATTTCGTCTTTGCTTCGGGCAGTACATACCACTTTCGCGCCGGCTGCCGCGAAGCTGACGGCGATGGCTTTGCCTATCCCCCGCCCTGCACCAGTGACGATGGCAACCTTGTTATCTAGCTCCATGCCCTTCTCTTCGCGTAGCTACAACCTATCCAACATAGCATGACCGCACGGCCAGGTACCCCTCGCATGCTTTCGCGTCTGTCCTAGAACGACAATCTCGAACGCATACTCATCACCGAGAGAGCGAGCACCAGGTAGATGCCACCACCCAGAGCAATTGCGGCAGCATCAAACCCGAGGGTGTCGAGCAACCACCATCCAAGCAACGGCCCGACAGCCGCTCCAAAGTCCATCGTCGTGATGTAGTGGCGAAACGGGCCCGCCCCAAGCTGGCTGACCGCACCCGTAACCCCCGCCTGCAACGCGGTGCCTGTCGCAAAAAACACAATGATCAAGGCCGACACCACGTAGACGTTGTAAACACTCGCTGCGAACAGTAGCGCCACGCCGCCCAGTGACGTAAATACGACAACGATGGTCCGGACACCGTATCGGTCCGATAGTCCACCCAACCAAGGCGCCGCCAGCGAATCGAGAACGTAACGCGCCGCCAATACGGCTCCGGTTAGCGTTGCTGCCGATACGGCAAACGCTGTGGCACCCAAGCGATCCAAAAGAACAGCACCCAGGGTGGCGGTGACAAGACCCGGGCCAACGGCACCCAAAGCGAATCCAATGACTGCGTACATACGGACACCCGGCGTTCCCCACGACGCCTCCAGTTGCTCGCGCGGCAAAGGACGATCAGACAGTTTCGCTTTCATCCCCACGGGGATCGCCACCGCGGAGATACATGCAATGGCGAGTACCGCGGTCGAGAACCCCACGAGATCTACCAACAAAGCACCACCAAAGAGCCCGGTCACGGAACCTAAACGAGAGATTCCGTTGTATACGCCCATGGTTCGTCCCGAGACTTCAGCCGGTACCCCCTGCATCACGTCGAGTACACCTACGTGTCGTATGAAGGACCAAGCCAAGCCCCATAGCAATCGGGCGACAAAAAGTACCGTGAATAGCGAGGTGAAGAAGTACATGGCCGTGGTGAGGGACCCCAACAAAAGAGCAACCGCGAACAACAGATCCGATCGAAATCGTTCCGCCATTCGGTAGGCAAAATGATTGGTTATAAGCCGAATCCATCGATTGACGGACAAAATGAGGCCCACTTCGATGGGCGCGAGACCCAGTTCGTCGAAGTAGACGGGCAGAACCGAATAGAGAACTTGGTCTCCCAACAACGATAGTGCCGTCGCGATACCGACGAAAACAACCGGTTTTGAGGGAGGTCTCACGGACATTGATGGCATGTTCCCCAAACGATCATCATAAAAGTCGCGACGGGCGGGAAGCGAGAAGATGAAACGCGACTAAGAAACTAGGAAACGACGCGTTTTCCATCCCGCAGCAGGGGTATCGGCTCGTCCCAATCGCCTATCGGGAGTATGTGCGAGACCAATCCGGGGCCCGTAGGCGATGCGTCCTCAAGCCAAAGATGGATAGCGATTGCCGGGGGTTCGTTAACGATGTTGAGTACTCGTTCGGCCCCCATGTCGAGTCCAAATGGGTAACACGTGGTCGGCCCAGAGAAGGCTATCGTGCCACCGAAATTGGTCGTGATTGGGCGATGAATGTGGCCCGCCAGGACACGAACCACTTGTGGATGTTGCGCGAGGAGTTCAGCAAGCTGCAACCCACCACGAAGCAGTCCTTTGGCCGAAGTGCCCGTCATGCCGCTGTAAAACGGCGGGTGATGCAGAGCGACAATGGTCGGTTGATCACCGGCATCATCCAAGCGGTCGCTCAGCCAGCTTAGTCGGGTCGGGCACAGCTCGCCCGGCGTCTCGTCGGCAATCACGGAATCGCAACAAATCAGACGTACCGGAAAACTATCGATCACGTAGTGCAAGAATTCGTCGTTCGACGGCAGCATTGGGGTTCCAGAAAAAACCTGCCGGAGCGCGCCACGCTCGTCGTGATTTCCCGGGATCAGTACAATCGGCACCTGCAACGGGTCGATGATTTGTCGGAAGCGTTCGTAACGCTCCACGTTACCGCGGGAAGCAATGTCGCCGGTATGAAGGACGAGATCGGGCAGGGGATCCATCGCGTTGATCACGCTGACGGCCTTTTCCAACGCGGTATTCGTGTTAAAGCGCCCGTAGACCAGCGAATTCGATACATCCACGTGAGTATCAGAGATCTGCACTAAAATCATGTAAGGACTCCCTTCGTTGGGGTTGACAGTGCGCCTGACTTATTTCTTTACTCTCCAAGATCTGACGCAACGGGGCAAGCGCCATGACAACAGGAAAGTGCTACTGCGGAGCGGTAACGTACGAAATCGAAGGCGATATTGACTATATCG
>CAXDSX010000330.1:0-2642 GCA_963992075.1 uncultured Pseudomonadales bacterium
TCAAGCAGACGACGGCATACGAGATCAGCCTCGGTCTCGTGGGCTCGGAGATGTGTATAAGAGACAGGTGGGATACGGTTAGCGCACGTACGAATAATTCGATTATCCTCTCGACATTAATTTGAGTTTTGACCATAAAGAATAATGCTTCGTGCTCGGAACGAAAAATAGGCCGTTTATCAGAACGATTAGAATAGATCGTAGCCACGTTCCACTTCTCTTATAAAACCCGTATATTTTGTTAATAAATATCTTGTATATATGGGTTTGTTTACAAACGCCGGTACATTATGTAAGTTTATTCTGATTTCTTGAAAAGGGAGTAGTAAGAAATATTATGGCTGCTAAGAATCTTTCGGTAACCGAGCTTCAAGCTCTTATCCGTGATGCGAAGTCTGAAATAGACAGGCGACAGAAGAAACTGGATCGAGTCAAAGCGAAAATAGACAGGATCTTGAAAAACGAGAACTTGTCGTTGGCCGATCTCTATTCGCCAGCTAAGATGCCCAAAAAACCGGCTGGCGCGCGCGCAAAGCGGAAAGTAAAACCTGTATACAAGTCGGGTAAAAATATGTGGACAGGACGTGGTCGAGCGCCCGGATGGGTCGTGAAGATATGTGAAAAAGACGGAATAGACGTCTCTAAATTCAAATCCCTCGCACAGTATAAGATTCGGTAACTGTGTCAAAAACGCCCGATGGCTTCGTTAGTATTTTCGGAGCCCTCGGTTATTTGGATCGTTAATAGTCGGTCTATATAAAGACGTGCATACCATACGTGTGTGCTAGCGGTTGTGTTTTCGAGTTAATTCGATTGGCTCGAAACGCAAAGATAGATCCATCGATTCGATATTTTTCGTTATATCGCCGATCGAAATGTAGTTAACGCCTGTTCGGGCAATCGCCGCGACGTTATCGCGCGTGATACCGCCCGACGCTTCGAGCTGAATGATGCCCTGATTAAGTTTTACCGCCGTATGGAGCTCTTCCATGGAGAAGTTGTCCAGTAATGCGATATCGACAGCCGCTTTGATAGCTTCGACTAACTGGGGGATCGTTTGGACTTCAATTTCGATTTCGGTATTCGGATTTTGTTGCTGAGCAGCGCGTACACTTTTGGCGATGCCGCCGGCCGCCGCGATGTGGTTCTCTTTAATGAGGTAAGCGTCAAATAGCCCCATTCGATGGTTACAGGCACCTCCGGTCGCGACCGCATATTTCTGGGCTAAGCGAAGGCCGGGTATGGTCTTTCGTGTATCTAAGATCTTAGCGCTGGTTCCTGAAATAGCTTCAACATACTGGCTTGCGGCGGTTGCTGTTCCTGAGAGTAGTTGAATAAAGTTCAACATGATTCGTTCACAAGTTAGCAAGCTTCTCGCCGGCCCCGTTGCAACCAAAAGAGCATCTTCGGGTTTCACGTTTTGGCCATCTTGGACTAACCACCTAGTATTGATTGACGCATCGATCTGGTTACAAGTTTCCTCCGCCCAGAGCTGACCGCAGAACACGCCTGCGGTTCGAGTGATCAGACGAGCAGCACCAGTTTGTTCCTCCGAAATCAACGCGGCGTTGATGTCTCCAGAACCTACGTCTTCTACGATGGCGTCTCGCACGTTTCGACGAACCTCTTTCAAGAGGGTGTCGTTGACCGCTAGGGGTGATCGATCCATATTGGTCATTATGGCATTTCATAGAAATCGAAGAGCTCTAAAGACATGCTTGTAACGATCGATCACTGGTTATCAAACGTTAATCGGAAGCTCTCGGTGAATTGCGATGATCGACCGGAGGACGCGCGAATTTCGCTGGTGGTAATCCACTCGATATCCCTTCCAGCAGGGGAATACGGCACAGGTCTGGTGCCTACTTTCTTTTGCAACGAGTTAGATCTCGAAGACCACCCCCACCTGCAATCGTTGGAAGGGGTGAGGGTCGCGCCACATTTGTATATTACCCGTCGCGGTCTGGTGACCCAGTTTGTACCGTTCAATCTAAGGGCGTGGCACGCGGGGGTTTCTTCCTTTGGGCCACAAGCAGCCTGTAACGACTTTTCAATCGGAGTCGAGTTAGAAGGCACCGACCAAAGTAGCTATACCAATTCTCAGTACCGCAAGCTCTGCTCCATCTTGACCGCGCTTATCGTCAAATATACTTCGATCTCGCTAGGTCGAATAGTTGGCCACCAGGAAATTGCGCCCCTTCGCAAAAAAGATCCTGGTGCTGGTTTTGACTGGGAGCGGATTTACACAGAGGTTGTACGACATGAGGACGCAATAGCGTCTAGGCGATGACAAGGATGTTGGTATTGAGGTGGTAGTTAAATTTCAAGAGATGCGAATAGGAATTGATTTGGGCGGTACCAAGATCGAAGGAATCTTGATGGATCGTGAGGGTAACGTCACGCAAGTGATTCGAAAGGCCGCACCGAGAGGGCATTACGAACGAACCGTTCGAGCTATAACGGCGCTTGTTCGAGAACTCGATATTCTTGCAGTTGGTACATGCTCGGTCGGGATTGCCGCCCCGGGAACCTGGATTCCTGAACGGTCGGCTATGAAAAACTGTAACTCGACGTGGCTTCTGTCTCTTATACACATCTCCGAGCCCACGAGACCGAGGCTGATCTCGTATGCCGTCTTCTGC
>CAXDSX010000331.1:0-2642 GCA_963992075.1 uncultured Pseudomonadales bacterium
TCCATGAGCTGGGCGAAGAGTTCCATGAAGCCGTCTTCGTCGGCCGCGGTCGCGGGGCGTGTGATCAGCATGTGCCGTCCTCGATCTCGTCTTCAAGTGCGATTGTGCGGCGAAAAGCCTATCAGGCATGAGTAGCCGAAAACCAATCTGAATCTATTCTTAACCGCTATACCTGACGTGACTCATCGGTTTGAGGACCGCCAGATCGTTGAGGTGGATGGCAACACGGGACGGGTTCGGCTGGTAGATGTAGAGGTTGGTCCCCGGAATAACCTGGGTGTCGTTCTTTAGGCCCCGTCATTTCCCTTAGGTGACGGGAAGCAGCGGTCACTCGCTTGGCGCGACCACAGATTGTTCTTGCTTCACTTTAAGCAGTATCAAGGTGCCGATCAGCATCAGGACGATGAGTGAGGCGAATCCCAGTTGCTGAGACTGGAGCCAGTCGGTTGTAGTTGCCACCATTAACGGACCAAGAAACAAGGTTACCGTTCCACTTAAACCGTAGAGTCCAAAAAATTGGGTGGCTTTTTCCGGTGGACAGATCCTCCCCATAAAGGTTCGGGATGCAGAAAGACTCGTTAAGGCTAATGCGGCAAAGATCTGGAACGCTAAGAAATAGAATATCTCGGCGACTGTTTTGAAGTAAGGAAATGCCCAGGCCGGTTCGGTGCTGACGGAAATGAAGAATAGAACAGTGCCGGGCTGAATCGATACGAGAGTTAGCAACGTCAGAGTCGCCAGGACAACGGTTAGTCTCAGCGTGGTAAGGGAACCTAGTTTGTCATCGAGCAGGCCCCCCAGATAGACCCCAAGCATTGCAGATGCAGTTGTGCAAAGTCCCAATAGCAGCATCGATGTTGCATCCCATCCAAAAGTACCTGACGCATAAACGCCACTAAAAATTACAACACCCATAACGCCATCGTTATAAAACATGCGAGCTAACAGATAGAAGGCGATATTGGAATAGTGTTTCAGTTGCCGGACGGTGGTTACGACGTCTCCCAATCCTTGTCGTACAGCGGTAGAGATAGATTGTTTTGAGGCAACGCTATCCGGAGTAAATAGCACAAGCGGCAATGTTGCCAATAACAACCAGATTGCACCGATGGGTCCGACAATCCGATCGTGTCCATGTGTTGATTGGTCAACCCCAAAAAGTGTTTGATCGGGTAAAAAGGACCAGTCCTGCATGCCTGGTAGTGCGAACCCGATCAGGATGACGAGCATGAAGGCGATTGCGCACAAGTTACCGGCAGAAAAGGCCATGCCTGAAAGGATTCCCGCCTTATTCGCGGGCGCAACACTTGGCAGCATCGCGTTATGAAAAACTTCGGCATAACCGAACGCAATTAGAAATACCAATAACAGCGCGAGACTCGCGTTTAAGCTGAGTCCACCTTCCTCTGGGAGCATCCACCAAAAGGTGATCGCTACCAAACCCATCACAATGTGGTTACTAATAATCCAGGGTTTACGTCGGCCAATCTTGTCGGCAATCGATCCCAGGAACGGAATGGTAAGCGCCATGATTAGGCCTGAGAGGGCTTGGAGATTTCCGATAAGCGTCTGCCCGCGAATCGGATCCCCTACCACGACATTGCTAAAGTAAGGAAAGAAGATATAGATGACCGCCATGACGTAAAGGGGTTCACGAGCGGCCTGGCCGAGCATCCAACTGTAATATCCGAGCGGCGGCGCGGCCGGTGTTCCAGCTAGCGAGAGCGGTTCGTTGGATTCAACCATGACAAGGGTTCCGATATTGTGACGGGTGTAACTGGGTGCCGGCCCACACAGCGACAATTCGGGCGCGATTGCGTATACGTTGGGGTACGTAAATACGGGTTTTGTTGTTAGCTCTAGGCATACTTTTTCTCCGCATGTATCGCGCTATGTTGATTAAGGGTACGCAATAGACGTGCCGGTTTCGACCGATAATCGACTAGGTCCGGTTCCAATGATCATTATTGGGGCGCTGATCTTTATTCCTGACGCCATGTCGCGGGTTTAATTTGTTTTCCTGTTTGCGCTTTTTGTTTTGGGTGCGGGCTCGACTATCCTCCAAAAGGCTCCAGCCCCATCGGTCAGCGAGTCAGTCCTCCGGATCCAACATGGCTCGACGAATCGTGAACGAACCTGACGCGTCGTCAGAATCAAGTTCGCGCATCGAAGCGGTGAACTCGAGTTGAATTTGATTCGGGTCCTTCACGTAAAATGACTTCCCGGGGCCGTGTTGCACGAATGAGCTCACTCGAACTCCCTTCGCGATTAGTTCATCGCGCGTGGTCGTGAGCGCCTCGGGCGTTTCGACGCTGAACGCGAAGTGATAGAACATGTTCGGGACGCCGAGTGCCTCGTTGATGCCCGCGTTGTAGTCCGCGGCGATATCCGGCACGTCGTGGGACTCCATAAAGGCAATGAATTGGCCAGCTCCGATGTCGAAAAGCACTTGCCGCAGATGCCCGCCTTCTTCGACTGATATCTGATTATCCGCCACACATTCGAAACCGAGTGCGCCCTGGTAGAACTCGATGGTTGCCTCCATGTCGCGAGTAGAGAGGCCTACGTGTGAGCTGTCTCTTATACACATCTCCGAGCCCACGAGACCGAGGCTGATCTCGTATTCCGTCTTCTGCTTGAAA
>CAXDSX010000332.1:0-2624 GCA_963992075.1 uncultured Pseudomonadales bacterium
ATGATACGGCGACCACCGAGATCTACACCTCTCTATTCGTCGGCAGCGTCAGATGTGTATAAGAGACAGGCTCTTAGTTTCGCTGCATGGATTGTCAAGAACCTACGATTGGCTCATGGGATACGAGGGATTGCTCGAACGTGCCGACAAAGTGAATTTCGTTGTCGTCACGCCTTTGGGATACACACGCCAAGGCTGGTATGGATCGTGGTCGAGAGGGGTTGACGGCCGAAACCTCGATGTTGAAGGCGCGTACAGTCAGCAAGACGTGATGAACGTCGTCGGCCTTGTCCAGAAGGCGTACGCCATTGATCGCGAAAGAATATATTTGTGGGGACACAGTATGGGCGGTTCCGGTACCTATCATCTGGCCATGGAATATCCTGATGTGTGGGCGGCTACGGCCGTGGTCGCCCCGGCAGTTCCTCAGGTGAGAACGGTGTCGGACCTGCAGTTGATAGAACACATTCCCATGCTTGTCATGCAGGGAACAGAAGACCGATTGGTTCATTCGACCAGAGTTTGGGTCGATGAAATGCGGCGACTGAATATGAACGTTGAATACGACGAAATGAATGGTGCGGACCATTCGCTGTTCATCTCGAAGAACAAGAAAAACGTCGACCGCCTGTTGGGTTTTTTCGACGGCAAGACACGCTAAGTGGCTAAGGTGGGTGTTATGGCCCTTGCGGGTACAGGGACGATTCGGTGCTGAACACCTTGGCTATTGCTAACTATCGTTCGTTACGCGAGTTGATTGTTCCCCTTGATCGCCTGAACGTGATCAGTGGACCCAACGGTTGTGGTAAATCCAACTTGTATCGGGGACTTCGGTTGATGGCGGAAACCGCCATGGGAACGGCGGTCGAATCGATTGCCCACGAAGGCGGATTACATTCGGTGCTTTGGGCAGGTCCCGAGGAGTTTGCAAGGGGTGTTAAAGAAGACGCTTTGCCTGTCCAAGGCGTGGTGCGTAATGAATCTATCAATTTGCGATTTGGATTTTCGGGTGACAACTACAGTTACGCGATTGACTTTGGGTACCCGAGCCCCGTTCCTGGCTCAATGTTTAATTTGGATCCTGTGATAAAACGCGAGGTGATTTGGCACGGCGAGATCTGGCACGACCAGCGGGCAATGGTGGATCGTCGAGGGCCTTTAATCCGAGCGCGTGATGACGGTGGGAAATGGCAGGCAATCGAGAAACATCTGCCAACGTTTGACAGCATGCTCTCGCGCGTTGTCGATCCCGAACGCGTTCCAGAAATACTCATGTTGAGAGAAGAGATTCGATCATGGCGGTTCTACGACCACTTTCGGACCGACGTCGATTCGGTTGCGCGTCAGCCTCAGATTGGTACGCGCACGCCGATCCTCAGTAACGATGGTCATGATTTAGCGACAGCCTGGCAGACCATTTTGGAGGTGGGCGACGGGGATGCGTTAGATGTCGCCGTTGACGATGCGTTTCCAGGTGCGACCGTCTCGATCGAGCCCGATAATGGTCGATTCGAATTGCAGTTTCAGCAGCATGGGTTGTTGCGGCCTTTGTCTCAATCGGAGCTTTCCGATGGAACGTTGCGTTATCTCCTTTGGATCGCGGCCCTTCTGACGCCGAGACCGCCGGCGTTGATGGTGCTCAATGAACCAGAGACAAGCCTGCATCCGGATCTTTTGCCAGCGTTGAGTCGCCTAATGACGAAATTTTCGGAAGAAACCCAGCTTTGGGTGATTTCGCACGATCAGGTCCTCATCGAGGAGCTCAAGCAACAAGAAGGCTGCAATCACATCGGATTGGACAAGAACCTGGGTGAAACCTTCGCGCACGACCAAGGTCTGTTTGATAGACCCCCTTGGCGCTGGCCGACTCGCTGAATAAAGACGGGAGCCGGACGATTACGCAACAATCGGAGCATGATCTTCACCGATGCTAAATGGCTTAGATCAAGTAAGCGTCGTTATTCCGGTTCTCAACGACTGGTCCCCTCTTAAAGCTTTACTTACCGCGCTGACACCGTTTGAGGAGTTAGAGATCGTTGTCGTCGATGGTGGAAGTGACGAAGCTTCGATCGGCACGTTGCAGCCACCGGTACGGCTCTTCAAGACTGAACGCGGTCGTGCTTTGCAGTTACGTTCCGGCGTTGAGGCGACGGAGCGACCTTGGCTGTGGTTTCTACACGCAGATAGTGTGGTGACCGGGACGGTCGTGGAAGCGCTCCAGCGTGCATTGGAGAAGGGGCAGTGGGGACGTTTCGATGTCACATTTTCGCAGGATACGCGGTGGTTTCGCCTTATTGCATCGGCGATGAATGAGCGATCGGCGCTGACGTCTATTTGTACGGGAGATCAAGGGATCTTCGTTCATCGATCACTACTTGAGCGAATTGGCGGAATTCCCAATCAGCCTTTGATGGAAGACATCGAACTGTCTAAGCGGTTACGCCGTATTTCGAAACCGATCAGGATTCGGACCTCACTTGGCACGTCCTCACGTCGTTGGGAGAATGATGGAACCCTCAGGACGATTCTTTTGATGTGGGAATTGCGACTCCGTTATTTTTTTGGCACGAGCCCAGAAGTGTTAGCGGCACGCTATTATCCTGACGGACGATGAGTACCAAAGG
>CAXDSX010000333.1:0-2595 GCA_963992075.1 uncultured Pseudomonadales bacterium
TAATGATACGGCGACCACCGAGATCTACACCTCTCTATTCGTCGGCAGCGTCAGATGTGTATAAGAGACAGCAACGGCGGGCATGACGATCAATCGATTCTGTTCGTCAGGGCTACAATCCATCGCCATTGCCGCGAATCAAATTGCGTCCGGACAAACGCACGTTGCGATTGCCGGGGGGGTGGATTCAATCTCAATGAGAAACCGCCAGACGACGGGCAAAGCGGAGCAGAATAAACGTTTGATTGAAGAGAAACCCGAGGTCTTTATGGCCATGGGTAACACCGCTGAAGTAGTGGCTCGTCGCTATCAGGTAACGCGGGAAATGCAGGATGTGTACGCGTTGCAAAGTCAGCAACGTTACGCCAATGCCGTGGAACAAGGCTGGATTGCCGACGAAATCGTTCCGATGAACGCGACGATGCTGAAGGTTGACAAGGAAACGGGCGAGGAGAGCCACGTTGAAGTCTCCGTTGATAAGGATGAGTGTAATCGTCCGCAGACCACGCTCGATGGCTTGAGCGGTTTGGCACCAGCGTTTGAAGAAGACGGGACGGTCACTGCAGGTAACGCATCCCAACTTTCCGATGGGGCATCCATGACCATGCTCATGAGCTCCGATCGTGCGGCTCAATTAGGAATAGAACCAATCGGTATTTATCGAGGCTTTACGGTTGCCGCTTGCGAGCCAGATGAAATGGGCATTGGTCCGGTATTTGCGATTCCGCGCCTGTTGCAGAATGCGGGTCTTAAACAAGACGACATTGATGTATGGGAGCTCAACGAAGCATTTGCTTCGCAGTGTGTCTATTGTCGCGATCAACTCGATATCGACAATGAGAAATACAATGTGAATGGCGGCAGCATTAGCATTGGACATCCGTTCGGTATGACGGGATCACGGTGCACGGGTGCGGTGCTTCGAGAATTGCAACGACGGGAACAACGTTACGGCGTTGTAACCATGTGCATTGGTGGTGGCCAGGGAGCTGCAGGCTTATTTGAACGAGCTTGATCAGCGAAACGTACGGTAGTCTGGGAATATAAGGACTGCCGTACGTTTACTTTGGCCATTACATCCTTGGAAATCGCGCTGAGTCTTGCGGTGTTTGGGAGAGGTCGGGGACCGTGGGTAGGATCGTTAAATCGACTTTTTTACAACGATTGGTCGGCGTTACTGTCGCCCTGGTGTTTGCGTGGTTTTCTGGTGCCAAGACGCCGTCGACTGCACCTCTAAGCCATGACCCCACTGCCGCGACTGCAAATGAGATAAAGTCGTTTGCCGACTACACTGACGCGGAATTAACTCAAATTGCAGGGCAGATTAGAGCGCTAAATGCTGCTGAGCGTCGTGGACTGATTACGGAGATGCGAAGGCGCATGACGGAGAGTGGGTTGAAGCCTAAAGTCGAAGCCCATTTCGGAAGAATCATTCAACGTAATGACGGAAGCGTGACGCAGGTGGAAACCATTCGAATGATCCGGAAGGGCGAATACGGTCGCGGTGGGCGTGAGCTTGATTCGGCGAAATCCGGTTCGGTGACAAAGAAAGCCCCGAAAACCGTCTTGATCGAAGGTGAAACGCCATAGATATTCGGATACGAGTGCCATCTAATTCGACAATCAAGACCGAACACCCTTTTCACACTTCTTTAGGACGCGACAGCGCACTCGCGATTATTTATCGTCTAGCTAAGGTTTTGTTCGGTGGCTGAAGCCGCGAAGCTACTGCTTGTGGATGACGATCCCGAATTACGTGAGCTGATCAGCGCATACCTGGCAAAGCAAGGGTTTGACGTTAGGACGGCAGAAAATGGTCGGGAAATGGATGATGTGTTGCGACTCCATCGAATCGATCTTGTACTCCTCGATCTGATGCTCCCGGGTGAAGATGGTCTTTCTATTGCAAAACGACTCAAGACGACCGAAGGCATACCGATCATTATGATTTCGGCGCAGGGCCAAGATGTGGACCGGATCGTTGGCTTGGAGATCGGCGCTGACGATTACCTGGGAAAACCATTCAATCCTCGTGAGCTTCTGGCTCGGATCCGGGCGGTGATGCGGCGTAGTTCGGGCTCGTCTGTAGTGTCCGAAACAGTTGAATTCGGGGAGTTTGTGCTTGATCGTAAGGCCCGTCGTCTGACCTGCGAGGGTCGCAACGTTGAACTTACGTCTGGAGAGTTTGACCTTCTCGGTATTTTCGTGGATTACCCGAATACGGTCATGGATCGAGATAAAATCCTCGAACTCCTGACGGGTGCGGAACGTTCTCCGTTCGATCGGAGTATTGATGTACGTATCACGCGGCTTAGAAGCAAGATTGAAGTTGACCCCTCTGTGCATGTCTTGATACGGACTATCTGGGGCAAAGGCTATATGTTCTGCCCCGATGCAAGTTAATGGCTCGAGCAGGCTCCCTTCGCGCGAGAACTAATAGCGTTCTCGGACTTTCGGCGATCGCGATCGCGATTATTGCGGTGGTTGCGTTAGACACGTTTGTCACTACGCCCATTCTGTCTCTTATACACCTCTGACGCTGCCGCCGAATAGAGAGGTGTAGCTCTCGGGGGGCGCCGGATCATTAAAAAAATG